>NZ_AQHJ01000030.1 GCF_014925405.1 Pseudoalteromonas ulvae UL12 | reverse complement strand
CGCGCTCTTCTGGAGCGTTATCGATTGATGCGAAATCTTTAGCAGTACCACCGTATACTTTGGCAAGTACGTTAGTGATTGCTGCAGTTAGAGTTGTTTTACCGTGGTCAACGTGGCCGATAGTACCAACATTTACGTGCGGTTTTACGCGTTCAAACTTTTCTTTTGCCATGACGGAACCTATAAGTTTTGTCTAGAGTACAGATTAACGCTTACGGTGGTAAGCTTATTCATTATTGAATATTATTTTGACAAATCAATGAAGGAGAGAAGAAATGATTCTGAGTGACTGGTGCTGATAGGCAGATTCGAACTGCCGACCTCACCCTTACCAAGGGTGCGCTCTACCAACTGAGCTATATCAGCAACACCAGAAACTGGAGCGGGCAGCGGGAATCGAACCCGCATCATCAGCTTGGAAGGCTGAGGTAATAGCCATTATACGATGCCCGCTTTAGGAACCTAGTTCTTAACTACTGCAAGACCCGTCAAGATAAGTGGTGGAGGGAGGTGGATTCGAACCACCGAAGGCTGAGCCGTCAGATTTACAGTCTGATCCCTTTGGCCACTCGGGAACCCCTCCACAAAATTCTTGTATCAGCTTTCTTTCGGCCTCGAAAGAAAGTGGTGCCGACTAACCGAGTCGAACGGTTGACCTACTGATTACAAGTCAGTTGCTCTACCAGCTGAGCTAAGTCGGCACGCTGTACTACTTGAGTACGGGGCAGGATTCTAGAGCAAGGTTTGGGGGGATGCAACCATTAAATTAAAAAAAATTAACTTTTTATGTTTGATCGAATAACTTTTAAGCTAAAAGCAGGTTTTTAGTTGTTTTTTGCTTGTTTTACATACCAAACGAGCAGCCCCTTAAAAATAAGTCGCTCATCAAACTGAGTATTTTCCATCGCTTGATGCAGATGAAAACCATAGCCACCGGTAAAAATAACTCGACAATAATGATTAAAATGTTGTTGTGCGATTACTACAGCACCTAACGTGCTTACAAAACAACCATTGTGTAACGCATTCGGTGTATTCGTTCCGGTAATATTTTCAAATCCTACCTCAGAATCTGAAAATACATCTGGCGCACGTTGTGAAATAGACTCAACCATTAAATCTAATCCTGGAATAATCCAGCCGCCAAGGTGCTTTTTATCCAGAGATACAAAATCAATTGTGGTAGCAGTACCGGAATCAACTATGACCAAGTTTTCATTTGGGTAGTCATTTTGCGCCCCAATAACAGCTAACCAGCGATCAATGCCCAAGTTGTGAAAATGCTCATAACCACACACTAGTCCGTCTAGCTGTTGGGATACCTTGGCCCGACACACTTCAATCCCATGCGCTTGCGCTGTGTCTATCATGGCTTGTAACTCGGCGGAATGTTTAACACAACTATAAAGCACGAGCGAAATCTTAGACCAACACAATTGTACCTGTTTAATTAAAGTAGGTTGATTGTGCTCGTCACTCACGGCGAGTTTAATTGCGGTATTACCCGCATCAATTAATAAAATCATACTTTAACCTTGCGTAGTGAAATTTCACCACCAAAATAACTCTTCACTTCACCATCTTGTCTAATTCGGATCCCACCTTGCGGATCAATCCCTTCACAAATTCCTTGCCATCGTCTTTGTCCAGTAATTAATTCGACACTTTGACCTTGAAACGCATGCACTTGATTCCATTCTTGCTGCATCGCCTGTAAACCAGCCTCTCGATACTGTTCAAGTCGCCGCTCTAAAGCATGAGTTAAAGTCGCCACTAGGATGTTTTTGTCAACCTCAACCCCAAGCAAATTCAAATCAGTCCAAGCTTGATCTATTTTTTCACTGGCACTGTTTGGCATTGCGAGGTTTAAACCTATCCCAATCACTAAATTGCACGGCCCCTCAGCTGGCCCATCGAGTTCGACCAATACACCCGCTAATTTTTGCTCAGACACCAATACGTCATTTGGCCATTTTAAGGTGACATCAATACCGTAAAGATGCTTTAAACAGTCATATACAGCCAAACCGACAGCAACACTGACTCCCATTGCGGCTTGAAGCCCATCATCTAAAAACCAATAATAGCTATAGTAAAGATTTGCACCAAAAGGTGATTGCCATTGACGCCCGCGTCGCCCTCGCCCTGAACTTTGACATTGCGCCACCACAACAGTGCCACTCGACAACTTTTGATTAGCGACAATTCTGCGCATTAATTCACTATTGGTTGAATCTATAATCGAAAACACTTCAAACTGAGCACCGGCTTGTTTGTCTGCTTTCGTAGCTTGGTAACTGCGTTCGATTTTGAATGGATCTAATAATGATAACTTTGCACTTAATTGGTATCCCTTGCCAGTCACGGTAAAAATATCGAGCCCTAATTGCTGCAACGACTGAATATGTTTAGCCACTGCCGCTCGACTAATCCCAAGTTGCTCGCCTAATACCTCACCAGACACAAACCGCCCTTGTTGTAAAGCGTCCAAGATGGCCTGTTTATTACCTTGTAGGGTTTTCATGATTCACCTCAATGATTATTTCGCCCTGTGAACCAATGAGCCTAACCTCATGCTGCAATTTAATATCAAACAGTGCATGGACTTCATGCTGAATTCGCTCAATCATCTTTAAGACATCTTGGCCGCCACTTCCACCATGATTTAACAAGACCAAAGCTTGTTGCGGATTCACTTCAATCCCGGCAATTTTCTCCCCTTTTAGACCCGCTCGATCAATGAGCCAGCCCGCCGCTACTTTTACTTGTTTATCCACAGCAGGAAAAGCCACAAGATCAGGAAACTGGGTTTTTAAACGCACGAAATGTTCTGCTGTAATAAATGGGTTTTTAAAAAAGCTCCCCGCATTTGCAACTTGCTTTGGGTCAGGTAATTTTGTTTGCCTAGTTTGAACAACTAAATCATATATTTGCTGAGCCGTCGGTTCCTGAAGGTGCTGTAGTGGGCCATAATGACAATTCGGCTGCCAATTTTTACGCACCGCTAAGTGGATTGCCGTAATAATGAAACGCTGCTTCAACGCATGCTTAAAGATTGAATCTCGATAGCTCAACTGACATTGCTCTGCGGTGAGCGTGTTAAATTGCCCTGTGATAATATCAAAGCCCTCAACACTCACCAAAAAATCACTCAGCTCAACACCATACGCACCTATATTTTGCACTGGTGCAGCGCCACACAATCCAGGAATAAGCGCTAGATTTTCGAATCCTGCAATCCCTTTATTGAGGGTATAACAGACTAACTGATGCCAATTTTCCCCAGCTGCAGCTTTTATATGGTACATGTGCTCATCTTCAGAGATGCCAATACCAATATTCGCTATTTGTATAACTTGACCTACAAAGTCATCCAAAAATAGCGTGTTACTTCCCTCTCCAATCACCACAAATGGGATAGAGTAATCAATGTCTGTTAACTGATTTGGATCAGTCACTTTGATAATTTTCTCAGCATTGCTTGGCAAAGAAAAAGTATGAAGGGATTGAAGCGACGGCAATGGGTAAACCTCGATAGCATTAATGCCCAATATCTTACCGCAAAGCTTAAGCTGTGGTATATAGTAGGCCATTGTTCAAATTAACTCGTTCAAGGAACTTATGAAATTAAACTCTATTATGGCCGCTCTTTTGCTTGGCCACTCAGCCGCAGCTTTAGCGGAAGATCAACACAGCTACGCAAATTTAGATGACGTGATCTCCACTCATGTTTACCTTGATGTCGCGATTAATTTTGAAGCGAAAGAACTTGAAGGTTTTATTGAGCACACCCTTAACTGGAAAAACGCGAATGCTTCAGAGTTGATTCTAGACACCCGAGATTTAGAAATTGATAAAGTGATGTATAAAGGGCTGGATGATAAATGGCATTCAGCTCGTTTTAATTTAGCGACTCGCGATGATGTAAAAGGTGCCAAGCTGAGTATCAAATTAGCACAACAAGCTAAGTTAGTACGTATTTACTATAATTCATTACCACAGGCGTCAGGACTTCAATGGTTAACTCCTGAGCAGACAGCAACAAAAACACAGCCATTTGTATATAGCCAGTCACAAGCCATTCATGCCAGAAGCTGGATGCCAATCCAAGATACTCCCGCCATGCGCGTGACTTACAATGCACGTATTCAGACCCCTAAAGATGTCCGTGCCGTGATGAGTGCCGATAATAAAGATGCGCTCTACAAAGACGGTGATTTCCATTTCGATATGCCACAAGCCATTCCTCCTTATTTGATTGCTTTTGGTGCAGGAAACCTTGAATACAAAGAAATGTCTCATCAAACAGCTATTTATGCTGAGCCGACTATTCTTGATGCCGCCGTTGCTGAATTTGATGATACACAAGCCATGATCGATAAAACCAACAAGATGTATGGTGAATACGCTTGGGGTCGTTATGATTTACTGATGCTGCCACCTAGCTTTCCATTTGGTGGCATGGAAAACCCACGTCTGTCGTTTATTACGCCCACGGTGGTCGCAGGTGACAAAAGCCTCGTTAATTTGATTGCACATGAATTAGCACATTCGTGGTCCGGTAATTTAGTGACCAACGCGACATGGGAAGATTTATGGCTAAACGAAGGATTCACGTCTTACGTTGAAAACCGCATTATGGAAGAAGTATTTGGTCGCGATCGCGCAGTAATGGAACAAGCCCTCGATGCCGCAGGCCTTCGTGCTCAGTTAGAGACTATCGATGCTCCAGATACTCGCTTAAACCTGAAATTAAACGGTCGCGATCCAGATGATGCTTTTAGCTCAATTCCATATACTAAAGGGCAGTTGTTTTTAATTTACCTTGAGCAACAATTTGGCCGTGAGATTTTTGATGTGTTTGTTAAAGAGTACTTCAACACTTATGCCTTTAAATCACTTGCCACTGCTGAGTTTGTAGGATACTTAGATAAACACTTACTCAGTAAGCACCCAGGTATTGTGTCACTTGATAAAGCAAAAGAATGGATATACCAACCCGGTTTACCTGCCGATGCACCGACGCCAACTTCAGATGCATTTGATAAGGTTGATACACAAATAAGTCTTTGGACAAAAGGTGGCATCACCGCATCAGCTCTGCCAACCAATAATTGGACGGTGCATGAATGGCTTTACTTCATCAATAACCTTCCTCGCGATTTAGCTATTGAAAAAATGGTTGAGCTGGATAACACTTACAACTTAACACAATCAACTAACGCAGAAAGAGCATTTGCGTGGTTTATGCTTGCTGTGGGTAACGGTTACGATGAAATCTACCCAGCCCTTGATAAACACTTGTCAGATATTGGCCGACGCAAACTCATTGTGCCGCTTTACAAAACTCTGATTAAAAATGACAAAAAGCAATGGGCTGAGAATGTATATCGTAAAGCACGCAATACCTATCACCCATTAGCGCAAGGTACCATCGATGCGCTGTTTGAATAAACGGTAATTTACCATTCAAGCATAACAGTAAAGGCAGTCGCTCTGCCTTTACTGTTATTTTTTAGTTGTGTGTCTTTTGGATAAAAATGCTTGTTGTTCTTCAAATGTTGCTTGCTGCCACCAAAATTCAAGCATTTGCAATGCACTGGGTTGTAAATCAGTCTCACCGTTAACCACTATCGGCTGGCTTATCGATTCATCTGCATGTATTGCCGATTCAGCACTCTCTTTATATTGAGGAATGTGCGCATTTTGTTGGGGTAATTCGGTGTAAATCATTAATGGCTCACCAGCTAAAAAAAGCTGTTTTTGGCTTTTTTGTGCAAAGACTTTTGCTTTTGCAATCGTTTGCGGGCGCGTAAATTCTATCTGCAATGTTTGATTTTCTTGCTCTATCGTTAGTAAAAGCCAAAACGGATCTGACTCAATCACTTCATGCTGATCATATTCTTCTTCAAATACATCTAAATATTTCAATTTGACGATATGCTCCCCAACAGGAAGGTCTAGTTTACTGGTATTGCTAAACCAAGATTTCTCAATTGGCTCTTCATTTAATCTCAGTAATTGAAACTCCTCCGGCACGCTAAATGTTGCAGCAGCAATTGATGTTGAAAACATTCCAAAGAACAAGCAACTAAACAATTTCATTCCTTCACCTTTATTATTCGCTTTTTAAGATAATTTAGCCGATGTAAACATAAATCACAGCTTAAAGTTAGCCGTAATTAGACTAAATAACGAGAACGACAAACAATAATGCTTTTTCCTAACCCTAGGATCACTTATGATTTTTTAAACTAAACTACGGAGCACCCACATGAGTACCGAGACAATTTTTACTAAAATTATCAACAAAGAAATTCCGGCCACGATTATTTACGAAGATGAAGATACATTGGCATTTAACGATATCAATCCACAAGCCCCATTCCATGTGTTAATTATTCCCAAAAAAGCAATTGCCACAATTAATGACATCACGCCACACGATCACGCACTAATTGGTAAACTTTATAGCGTCGCAGCGCACCTAGCTAAAGAGCATGGTTTTGCTCAAAGTGGTTATCGTGTGGTGATGAATTGTAATGAAGACGGCGGACAAACGGTCTATCACATTCATTTACATATGCTTGCAGGTAAAGCTTTAGGCTGGCCCCCTTTTAGCGATAGAATGAAATAAATACCTAGGAAGATAGGTAAGTATAAAAGTACTAGCTGAATTAAAAAAAGCAATACAAAGTAATCAATTCCTGTGTTAGGATTGTGGTACTTAATGCATCAATTAAATATTAGTAATGCCATGTTTAACTTTGGCTAGGATACAATCTATATGAAAAGTTCTGCGTTTATCCTGTTAGAACCCAATCCAATCAACAATCTCGGTTTAGATGTTTTAACGCCTTTATTAAAAACTCAAGGCATTGAAGTTGCTCATGGAGAAGATCCTAGTTCAATATCAGCCAATACTAAGTTTCTTTTTATTGAAGCCAGCGCTGAAAATGCATGGGAACAATTACAAAACCATTTGCGTGTACTAAGTGTTGATTGCGACATTATTTTATTTAATATTAATGAAAACACAGAACTCGCAAATCGTGCGTTACTCAGTGGTATTCGTGGAGTTTTCTACGCGACCGATAATGCCGATGTTGTAATGAAAGGGATCCGCTTATTGTTGGATAACCAACTTTGGTATCGCCGAAATATCATGTGTAACGTATTAAGCCGATTATTACACTTTAATAAAGACAATATTCTTCAGCTTACAGACACACTCGCCGAGCCGGTAAACCTCACAAAGCGTGAAAAAGCAATCATTGTCTTAATGAGTAAAGGGTGTAAAAACAAAGAAATTGCTGATGAACTAAGTATTAGTCCTCACACGGTTAAAACTCATCTTTATAGTGCTTTTAGAAAAACAAAATGCCGTAACAGAATTGAATTATTATCGTGGGCCCAGCAAAATATCCCTACAGAATTACGTTAAAAAGGCGCTCATTGAGCGCCTTTTACCTTTATATCGGTAGGTAATAACTGTAAAACTGGGTTTCTTTTACATATCCAAGCGATTCATATAATTTTTGTGCCTCTAAATTTGAAACGTGCGTTTGCAAAGTAAGTTCTTGTGCTGCACTTTGCTGAGCTAACTGTTTAGCCTCATTCAGTAGTGCCTTACCTATCCCCTTGCCGCGCATCGAATCAATCACAAACAAATCATTTAAAATCCAACTACGCTTGGCCGAAATAGAGGAAAAACATGGATAAAGCTGCACAAAACCAAGTGCCTCATCTTCGTCGGATTTTGCTAAAAAAATTACCGACTCATGTGCAGCAATCCGCTCGGTTAAAAAAGCCTTGGCGACACTCAGATCTGATGGTTGCTGATAAAATTGCCTGTACTGATCAAATAAATCAGCCACCTTTTCTACGTCATTTAAATAAGCACGATGAATTATCATATTTGTACCCAAACGATTACAAGACCCTCACCATACGATGAAATCACCCTATTTGACTAGGGGTTGTTGATCTTTTTTGATTGTTTTTTCAGCGTGTTATTGAAGATTTATTCAGCAGCGTTTTTTACGGTGTAGAAGCCTACACGTAAAGGTGATAACACAGTAAAAAAGCCTCAACGAACGCAATCCTAAAGGTTCGGCTAAAAGCGCTTTTATTTCGAATAAAATTTAACCACAAGGATGCACAAGCCCCCAACGCAAAACCTGTGTTAATAAAAATAAATCACTCTCTTAACCAACTCTAATGTAACAAAAAATATTAATCACGCTGCTAGGCTGAAAAACAACATATTAACATTTTCATCGTTCGATTAGTGAACACACTTACTTCACCACATGGAATGGGTTTAAACGGCAAGCATAATATGCAGACAGTAACCAAAGTATGTCAAACGACATATTAGGACCGTTTAACTACACTAGCTCGCTTACAATTTATTATCAGTTCAAATTCGCTTTGCACATACCTTGTTACGTCCTCGCTTTGTTTTGATACACAAATTTAAAGTTCTTGCCTTACTCTCTAGTTAAGTTCAAACCACTTACTTTACTTGCGCACTAAGAAGGATTTTACTATGAAACTATTTACTATCACATTATCAGCAGCGGCATTAATGTTTACTTTCAACACACAGGCTCATGCTAACCACACATTAAAAGCAGCAGATGCCAGCATTTCAACCGAAGTGTGTATGGCTGTTGCTAGCAATAAACCACTGCGTCTATATAAAACACTAAAAGAAAATCGCTTATCGTTGCATAAAGTGACCAAAAACATCCGCTGTAATGACCTCACATTGCATGAGTTTGCCACTAAGCATTCCGCAGAACGTATCGCGAGCAACTTACAGCGCTATCAAAAAGAGTACACGCTTTATAGCGCCATCGAAAATGTTAAATAAATGTTATTGATTTTTTGTGCAGGAGTGCTACTTTTATTATGACATTCCCAATACTTTAGGAGGCACCTGAAAAGGTGCCTTTTTCTTTGTCACTATTTTAATGAACGCCGATCCATTTCCTCGGCTATTTTCGCAATAATAAGAGGATCGGTTTGTTTATTAAAAGCCATACAAAGAGGCTCTTTTACTGCTGTTATGATTGGAATTTGCGCAACGACAAGGTGCTCATCTAAATCATTTCTTTTTAAATGTTCCAACATAGTAAATTCTGATGAAACCATGAAATCGATTCGCCCAGCCATTAATTTTTTAAAATTAACATGACTTGAACTTAAATTATCAATGTGTACGTCGAGCGAGCTGCCACGCTGTTTAAACAACTGATCAGCAAAATCATCCTTTATAACAGCGACACTTTGCCCAGCCAATTGCTCAATTGATGCTAGCTGTAAATCTTGCCTTGCTTGCAAACGGAACAAATGCATTTTAGGGCTCTCAATCAAAGGGCATAACCAAACAAAATCATTCAAGCGTTCAGCCGTTTGAAAAATTGAGTAAATCATCGTATTAGGATTATTTTTAGCCTGCTGCATCGAGCGTGACCAAGGGTAACTAAGTAAGTCAAAATCAATTTTTGCTGCGTTTAATAACCTGACTACTTGTGAGGTAGCACGTCCAACGACCTGCCCTTTTTGATCAGTATAATTATATGGAGGCCATTCTTCAGTCACGACTTGCAAACGTGGCAATGGGCGTTCAATACATTCAACGTTACTCGCACTGACCGTAAGCAATAACATACTTATTAACAAGTATTTTAATTGCAAGTTACCTCCCTAGCGTATCCACAAAACAATGAAGCCAATCAACCGACTTATAATCATTTATAGTAGCTAATATCGGGCTAATTTGCGCGAAATCCATTTACACCTTCTTGTCTCATGAATTTCTTTGTTATGATGAAGACAATAGATTATTAAGGCCCCATCATGTTTGATCTCAAAACACTTTTTTACACAAGTTTTTGTATCACATCCGTTATGTGCTTACTTAACTTTTTAACGTGGCGAGCAAACAAAAATATTCCAGGGACATTACTCTACGTTTTTTATCCTATTTTAGTACTAGCAGCTTTAACCGGTTTTTTTACGCATAGCCAACATGGTCATTTTAATCAAATCGGATTAGCAATTGGCTATAATTTGCTTTTTGCTGCATCCGTTGTTCAGGCTCTCGCTTTATATCGCTTTTTTGAATTCAACCAATTCAGTTTGCGTATTTTTTTATATTTGACTGTATTACTCTCTTTATTGATTAGCTGGAGTTTATTTTTCAGCGAAAGCCTACCGCTTAGAATTTTAATTTATGATTTACAGCGAGTTTTTGAAGGCTTATTTTTGAGCTATCTGTTCATTCAAGTTGCATTAAAACGCTACCCCAATGCCAGCATTATTTATTTACTTCATTTCAGTTTATTGATTACTGTATTTACAATCCGTAGCCTTTGGTTACGCGATTTAGAGTCGTCAGCCATCATAAAAAACAATTGGTTCAGCATTGCAATTTTATTCATTGGGATTGTCACACCAATGTTTTATGCCACAGGCATCGCTGTACTGTGTAATGAGCGCCGCTCAGAACACTTAAAAAAACTAACTGAAAAAGCACAAAAAGATGCGGAACTGCGAGGGTTATTTTTATCAACTATGAGCCATGAAATCCGAACACCGCTTAATGGAATTTTAGGCAGTGCACAATTAATCATGCACCAAACTCGTGACTCGCAAAATAAACGTTATTGTGAGGCTATTATCAACTCAGCCGAATCTTTAAATGTGCTAGTTGATAACGTACTGAACTTTGCCACCGTTGACCAAAGCTCTGACACCCTTAACGAAGAAGACGTTGAACTAAAACCTTACCTAGAAAGCATTTGTTTACTTTCCAACCCAGTCGCAGAACAAAAGCGAATTGAGTTTAAATTCAACTTTAATTTACCTGAAAAATCATGCTACTACTGCGACCAACAACGTCTTAGGCAAGTGCTACATAATTTACTCAATAATGCGATTAAGTTTACTGACAAAGGAGAAGTCAGCATCGAGGTCGAACTCATTCGCTCGACAGCCTTAGAGCACACCCTAAAATTTTCAGTTCACGACAGTGGGCCTGGTATCGAAGAAGAAGAAATTGAATACCTTACAGAGCCTTATTTTCAAAACAGCACCGGGAAAAGCAAAGGTGGCACAGGCCTTGGCTTAGCTATTACTAGTCGTATTTTAGCTAAACTTGGGAGCCAACTCGAAATAAAAAGCGAACTAGGCAAAGGCAGTATTTTTAGTTTTACTTTAACCTTAGGTTTGGGCGAGTTAAGTCTGGTTGAACAACGCCATCATTCTAGTCACTATTTGACTGGGCTATCAATATTGCTCGTGGAAGATTTACCTCTTAACCAGAAAATAGCCATCGAATTAATGGCCACCGATGAACACAAGGTCAAATTAGCCAACGATGGACAAAGCGCCATCGAGCTGATGCAGCGATATCAATTTGATGTGATATTACTGGATATGAATCTGCCTGATTTTACCGGTCAAGAAGTCATTAAACGCTTAAAATTAGTCGAGCATAAAAACCAGCGTACTCCTATTTTGGCATTCACTGCGAGTGTCAGTGCTGATGAAATAGAAGAATACCTAAAACTCGGAATTAAGAACGTCGTCGCTAAACCCATTAAACAAGCTAAATTACGAAAAGCATTAGCCGATTCTCAAAAAGCACCGGTGCCACTTCACACTCTCAATCTTAATGCTATTTTGTACGACACAAGTGCAGCGCAAGCACTCGAGAGCACCTTTGACGATAACGAATTGTCTGCCATCTATAATGAATTTGTATTATCGGCTCGCAGTAAACTTAATCGTTGTGAAGAACTGATTGAAGCCGATCCTGAACAATGCATTAAAATCCTCCACCGCCAAGCGAGTACAGCTTTGCAACTTGGTTTCAATTTGTATGGCATGGAATTAAAAAAGCTTGAGCGACGCCTGCTCGACAACAAATTGAGCATAAACTTAGAGCATGCGATTGAATTATGGCAGCAAAGTTTAGCGCAATACTTAAAACATGTGCGCAGTACACTATAATGACAATCACAATTCACGTCGGTTAGGGTTAACGCGTATCATGGTACAGATTCGTTTGTATCGATTAGAAAAAGATTCCCACTGCATTTATGCACAGGTCATTGGCAGTTAGGATGAAAAAACAGCTCTTCAGTTTTGCGTCGAGTTCAAAAAACTAGCCGACACATTTAATGGTCAACCCTTCGCACACTTAGTCTACCTAAAATATTTTACTGTAGGGATCCCTGCAATTGAGCCCATCATTCAACAATTAGTAAATCAATTGATCGAACAAAACCTCCAATATGTCGCACAAGTGTTTCCACCCAGTCATTACAGCTTAACTAAATACCAACTCGATAAAATGACCATTTCCAATCAAGGCTTTAAAAAAAACAAGCTATTACTAATGAAGCTGGTGCCATGCGGTGGTTAACACAGTCGATGGCATCAATCACTCCTTCTTGGCGGCCAAAATCTCAACTATTGACAAAATAGAGACTAAAAAGAGATAAGAAGATTTGAGTTCTACCTCGCATTCTGATGATATCAGCCTTCGATTACCTCATGGATTGTTTGTATGCCCAAAATATATTTTAGCTGCTTGTTTTTGATCGCAGTATTCGCCCTCGACCTTCATGCGAAGGAGCGCTTTAACGATGGCCCTTACCTGATTTACCAGCAAAATGACTTACTGCAATTTGATATCAAACAAAATCACCTGACGATCACTCCCTATCAAGGGCCGTATTCAATCCCTGAGCACTTTAGTATTGCAAAAAAAGATACCTATAACAATGTCGAGAAATGGGCCGCAATTAGCGATATTCACGGCCAAGTATCTATTTTTATAACGCTACTTAAGAACAATAAAGTGATAGATGCACACCATAATTGGCAGTTTGGACAAGGCCATTTAATCATTACTGGGGATATTTTTGACAGAGGCGACACTGTGACTGAAGCACTCTGGTTAATCTATAAACTAGAACAACAAGCCGAAAAAGCCGGAGGGAAGGTTCATTATTTATTAGGTAACCATGAATATATGGTACTAAGAGGCGATGAGCGTTACTTGCACCCTAAATATGTCTCAACACTGAACGTAATGCAAAAAGATCTCAAAAGCTTATTTTCAGCCAATACCGTACTGGGTCAATGGCTACGAAGTAAAGCCACTATTATCAAACTTAATCAGTTAGTATTTTTGCATGGCGGTATTCATCAGGACTTTATCGATTTAAATTTAAGCCTTGAGCAAGCCAACCAGCACTTTCGCAACAGTATCGGTTTAACTAAAAAAGAGATGCTTAATAACCCCACTCACATTGCGCTTCATGCCACAACGGGCCCAATTTGGTATCGCGGGTACTTTCGTGATGCGCAATTACAGCAAACTGATATACAAAGCATCCTCAAAGCACTCGATGCACAACGAATTGTAGTTGGACACACTTCCTTTGAGCAGCTTGAAACCCGCTATAACAATAAAGTACTGGCAATTGATAGCTCAATTAAAAATGGGATTAAAGGCGAATTACTCATGTGGCAAAATCAGCAGTTTATTCGGGCCGACATGCAAGGTCAGCACAGTTCATTTTTTGTTGAGTAGCACACTCCTTCAGCATGGAATAAACAGTCGTTTATCGTAAATAACCGGCTGTTTGTCGCGCTTATTCGACTTAGGGAGCATTTTTAGCCATGCTAAGCCACAACATAAAAACAATGGCAACTTAGCATGAAAATTATCAAAACTCACCTCGCGCTCGCTGTAGGTTTAGCACTTTCAAGTGCAGCCCCGATGAGCTTTGCATCTGAAGACGCAAAAGCAAAAGATACCGCATCTGAAAAATGGGATGTACTTAACCCACCAGGCGAGCAGCAAACCATCACCATCGATACCACAGAAACAACATGGAGCAACGTAGATGTCAGCCCTGATGGAAAAACCATCATGTTTGATATGTTAGGTGATATTTACACTATGCCGATGTCAGGTGGTAAAGCGACAGCGATTACCCATGATCGCGCTTGGAACTTCCAACCTAAATTCTCACCAGATGGCAGCAAAATAGCCTTTATTTCAGACCGAGAGGGAGCTGAAAACTTGTGGGTGATGGATGTAAATGGCGAGAACATGCGCAAAGTTTCGGATGAATCCCATAATCTGTTACACAATCCAGCATGGTCACCCGATGGACAATACATTGCCGTCAAGCAAGGCCAAGTAACCGGCCGAACGATTCCGGGTGGCTCAATTCGTATGTATCACGTTTCAGGTGGTAAAGGTGTTTTAGTCCGTGAACGCTTACACGGCAAAAAATCACAAAAAAATGTGGCTGAACCCGCATTTTCTACGGATGGTAAAAAAATCTATTACTCTGTAGATGCGACATCAGGTGTCACTTGGCAATATAACAAAAATGCCTTAGGTTCCGTTTTTGAAATTCGCTCGTGGGATTTAGCAACCGCAGAAGAAGAAACGGTTATTCGCGGCTCAGGTGGAGCAATCCGCCCCACACCTAGCCCAGACGGAAAATCGATTGCGTTTGTAAAACGCGTTGAAAATGGTCAAGAGATGCAAAGTGCACTCTACATTAAAGACCTAAAATCAGGCATTGAAACTGAAATTGTCGCAGGCCTTGATCGCGACTTACAAGAAGCCAATGGGGCACAAGGGAACACCCCAGCCTTTGCATACACGCCAGACGGCAAAGCCTTAGTGTTTTGGTCTGCAGGAGTGTTTCATAAAGTTGATATCGCCACTAAAAAAGCGGCTGTGATTCCGACACAAGTTGTGGCCGAAAAACACATTACCCCAGCGCTTAAATTTGCGGTAGATGTCGCCCCTGATACATTTAAAGTAAAATTAGCTCGTTGGTCGCAAATCTCTCCAGATGGAAAAACCGCTTTATTTCAAGCTTTAGGTTACCTTTACACCAAAGACATTCAATCAGGTAAAGTGAAGCGCCTTACGAAGCAAAATGACCATTTTGAGTTCTACCCTAGTTTCTCCCGTGATGGTAAACACATTGTCTATACAAGTTGGGACGACCAAAATCTTGGAGCTGTGCGTGTAGTATCAGCCAAAGGCGGCAAAAGTCGTGTAATTACGCAAGAGCCAGGGCACTTTATTACCCCAAGCTTCTCCCCTGATGGTAATCAAATCCTATATCGAAAAATTACCGGTGGCTTTTTGTTAAGCGGTGATTGGTCGATGGAACCTGGGATTTACCTCACTGACCGCAAAGGTAAAGAACACACTCGCATTATCAAAAAAGGCGATAACCCTCACTTTGGTGCTGACAAAGATCGCATCTACTTCAATGTATCGGCTGATGAAACAAGCCGCGAATTAAAGTCTGTTGATCTCAATGGTCAGCAAGAACGTTCTCATTTCAAAGGCGACTATATCTTTGATTTTCGCGTCTCGCCTAATGGTCAGTATGTTGCGTTCATTGAAAACTTCAACACCTTTGTAGCGCCTTTCACCAGCACAGGTAAAACACTGTCTATTAATAAAGGCGCCAAGTCACTGCCTGTTAAACAGGTCTCTAAATATTCTGGCGATTTCTTAAATTGGCAAGCAGACAGTAGCGCGTTAACGTGGGCATTTGGCCCTACTTTATATCAACGCAAACTCACTGATACATTCGCTTTCTTAAAAGGTGCGGCAGATGATGTCAGCGAACTGACTGCCCAAGGCATTGATTTAAGCTTTGAGAAAAAAGCCGATAAACCAGAAGGTTTACTGGCCCTAGTCGGTGGTAAAGTCGTAACCATGCGCAACGCCGATAAAGAGCAAGAAATCATCGAAGATGGGGTGGTTTTAATTGAGGATAACCGCATTATTGCCGTTGGAACACGCAGCGATGTCACTATCCCTAAAAAGGCCAAAGTGATGGATATGTCTGGCAAAACAATCATTCCAGGGCTAGTTGATGCCCACGCACATGGCAGCTATGGGAGTCGTAATTTACAACCTGAACAAAACTGGAATCAGTTCTCTAATGTTAGTTTTGGTGTGACGACTATTCACGATCCTTCAAATGATTCAAACGAAGTATTCTCTATGGCTGAGTTGCAACGCGCGGGCTTAACAGTCGCACCACGAATTTACTCAGTCGGTCGTATTTTATATGCAGGTCATGCACCTGGTTATAAAACCCCAATTAGTAATCTAGAAGATGCGCAATTTCATGTGAAACGCCTCAAAGATGCGGGTGCTATCTCAGTTAAGAGTTACAACCACCCTCGTCGCGATACTCGCCAACAAGTCTTAGAAGCGGCCAAACAAATGGAAATCATGGTAGTACCTGAAGGAGGCTCTAAATTCCAACAGAACATGAACATGATTATTGATGGTCACACAGGTCTAGAGCACGCGTTGCCTATCCCACATATTTACTCTGATGTTGTGCAAATGTGGAGCCAAACAAAGGCTGGTTTCACACCGACCTTCAACGTCGCCTATGGTGGGATCAAAGGGGAAGATTACTTCTACAATACCACTGAGGTGTGGAAAAATGAGCGTTTAAAATCGTTCGTACCTGAGTACATCCTCAACCCTCGTTCAATCCGCCGTGAAAAAGCACCTGAACATCATTACAACCACGTCAATGCTGCAAAATCAGCAAAACAATTACGCGATAAAGGCGTTACTGTTCACATTGGCGCGCACGGTCAACGTGAAGGATTAGGCGCACATTGGGAACTGTGGTCAATGGCACAAGGTGGCTTCACTCCATGGGAAGCACTACGAAGTGGCACCATTGATGGAGCAAAATACTTAGCCATGGATCATGACATCGGCACGATTGAAAAAGGGAAACTCGCTGATTTAGTGATCATCGATGGGGATGTACTCAATGACATTCGCCAATCTGAAACTGTCGCGTACACCGTGCTTAATGGCCGAGTTTACGATGCCGCGACGATGAATGAAGTCGGAAACTACGACCGTAAACGTCAACCTTTCTTCTTCGAAAACGGTAATATCGCGCCAATGCACTCAGCGACAGAAGCCTACATGGAAGAAAAAGCGCACACATATCATTGGAAACATTAATGTATTAATGTGCAGCTAACAAAAAGGAGGTCATCGACCTCCTTTTTTAATTACAAGGCAAAACAACAGGCCTAATTAATGTGGCAGCATAACAAGTATCGCGGCGAGCGCGATTAATATTAGTCCTATCGCATCTTGCGATTTAGGTTTTTGCTTTAAAAAAATCAACGACACAAGCAACATAAAAAACACTTCAATTTGTCCGACTGTTTTAACATAAGCAACATGTTGCAAACTCATCGCACTAAACCAGCCGATTGAGCCTATACAGCTAGTCACACTCACCGCGGCGGTGATTTTTTTATACTTGAGTAAATGGCGAAAAGTACTAGGTTGAGTGAGAATGACATAGCCTGATAAAATCAATGTTTGTAATGTGATGACCAACCACAGCACCCAAGCAGCACTATGAGGAAAAGGTAATTGCAGCGCAATACTGGCCTCTCTCACCCACAAAGATGTTAGCGCAAAAGCAGTCCCACATGCCAAACCTAAAAACACTGTAGGTAAATTCAATTGCCGGACACTTTTCACACCGCTGAGGATAAACACCGCAATTGTGCCAAGTAGCACGCCAACCCAACCTAGAGCCGTCAAGCTGCTACCAAAAAACCAACTGCCAAGTAACGCAGCCATCACCGCCTCACTCTTAGCGAGTCCAGCGCCTACTGCATAGTTTTGCAGCTGAAATAACTTCACCATTAATGCCGTCGCGATAATTTGCATTAAGGCAGCGGCGCTCACAAAACCAATAAATCCTGTTGACAATGACACACTATCAACTGGGTTAATCTGATACAAAATCCAGAGATACAAACCCGCGATTGGGCTAGCAATAATAAAACGCGCCAGTGTTACACCCGCAACACTGACGCTCTCACTGAGCTTACTTTGCAATGCATTGCGAAATGCTTGCATAAAAGCCGCCAAAACAGTAAACGCTATCCATGCCATCTAAAATGCCTTATTGATTATTCGCTCCTTCATTTGGCGAAGTTGCATGAGACGTTAATTTAGGTGCGACCATTCCTTTGAGTAATCGACCGAAGATATCAGCCCCAGTGATGATACGCTTTTGTTCTGCCCACACTAACACAACATCATGATCTATCGCACCATCAAATGATTTATCAGACGAGTGGCTCGCACGTATTTTCAAAATAACTTCACTCAGCCTTAATCCTTCATCAGTGACAACGATTGGGCGATGACAATAATGGTAAGGGTCAAAAGTATCAGGCTCAAACAAAGCAGCACGTAAAAAACCATCCGCATCAACGACTAATAAAGGCCAATCGTCTTCATTAGTAATAATCACCCAGCTATAACCTGATTTGTGGAGCGTTCTTAAAAACTCATTATCCGCAGCCAGAGTTAGCTCTGGAAAAATAGGTAAATCCAACTTAGTTGGTAAAGAAACAATCGAGTCTGGATCGATTATCTCCCCTTCCTTAGTCACCGTAATTTCATCTAAAGCAAAAAAGTTTAGTGCACCAATACCTTCAACATGGTGAACATCAGCCTCTTCCGCTTCAATATGTTTACGAATAATTCCTCGCAACTCACTCTCAGCAAAATAAGTAATGCCTTCTTTTCCTAGCCAAGCATCTAGCACCAAGGCGGTCGGTTTCGCGACAACATAAAAAAGTAATTGATAAAAGCGAATTAAAGGTGAAAGCATGCTAGCCATTTTTAGTGCATTACGCGAAAAATAAGCCTGCGGTGTGATTTCACCAATAATCGTAATCGCAATGGTTGAGAATAAAAACGAACTCACCCCCATCAAAACGGAATCAGAAAGTAATGTCAGTAACACATTGATACCTACATTACCCCATAATATGGTCGCTAATAAAAAGTTAGAATCATCACGAAGCGCCATTACTTTTCTAGCCGCTTCATTGCCTTTACTACTTTCCATTTCAAGCTGTAAACGGCTCAATGAAAAGAACGCAAGGTTTAGCCCAGAAAAAATTGCCGACTGTGAAATACATACAGCGATGGCACACCAAATCATGACTTCAAATGTCATTTTTTATCCTATTAAAAATAATTCTAAAGTAGCAACAAGCTACCTAAACCAAGAAACGTTACAAAGCCAACAATATCGGTCACGGTTGTTAAAATTACTGAGCCTGATAAAGCAGGATCGATTTTCATTTTGTCTAAAATTGACGGGATCACCACTCCAGAGAGCGAGGCTGCAATAAGGTTCAATAAAATTGCCACTGTGATCGTGATGCTTAGCATCATGTCGTTAAACCACGCAAAAGTGAGTAGACCTATCACCAGCGCCCAGACGAATCCATTGACCGCCCCAACACGTAACTCTTTTTTCAGCAGAGCACTTCGGTTCGAATCTGTAACCTGTCCAAGTGCTAAACCACGCACAATAACTGTTAGTGTTTGACTACCCGCAATGCCGCCCATCGAAGCAACAATTGGCATTAACACAGCCAAAGCCACCACCTGTTCAATGGTTGCACCAAACAAACCGATAAACCACGACGCTAAAAAAGCAGTGGCTAAGTTGATCCCCAGCCAAATTCCACGGTTTTTCGCACTTTTTCTAACACTGGCAAACAGATCTTCGTCTTCGCGTAAACCACCCGCTTTGGCCGCAGCTGAATCAATTGTTTCTTGTCGCAATTGATAGGCTGACGCTAAACTCAAACGACCAATCAACTTTTGATCGGCATCCACAACAGGCATCGCTGCTCGACCGGATAAAATAACAGCCTCTGCAGCTTCATACAGATCATCACTGGCGTTAAGCGCTGTGATGTCTTGATCTATCATCGCATAGAGCTTTTGCCCTTCTTCAGCTTGCAAAATATCATTAATCGCCACTTCACCAGACAACTGCCCTTGCCTTGTTATCGTATAAAAAACATCCGTAAAAGGAGGGATGCCTTTCAATATTTGCTTTCTGACACTGGGCATAATGAGCTTTTCAGATACTTTAACAAAATCAAAGTCTAACCAATGGCCCAGCTCTTCAGCTGTGTATTTTTGCGCAAGGTCATATTGCTTTATTTGTGCTTCATCAAGTTGCTTTTTAGCATATTCGATGAACCTTTCTGGGATGACTTCTTCAAGTTCAAGTAGCTGTGCAACGTTTACTTCATCTAGTAACTTAAAACAATCAGCATCATCTAAGGTATGCAATAACCAACGACAACTATCATCACCTAAATTAACAAATATTTCATGCTGAGTATCGTCATCTAATAATGCCCAAATCTCCATCCTTTGATCTTTTGGGATTGCTTCAAATAACAAAGACAAGTGCTCAATTGACAACGTCTCTTGGGCATCGGCTAACAACTCTCGCTTTTGCACTTGATTTTCGCATTGTAAAAGCGCATCAATTAAATTTGGTAATTGATCAATTGGGTACTCTACCATCTAAAACCCCTTCTGATTTTTAGTTCTGTAACGATTCAACGTATTTAAAAAGTAAAAAGTCACAATTAATTGTGACTTTTTACTTTTTAAATACGTTATTCTTAATATTAATACAAACCATTTTGTATGTTAGGAAGTTCACTCATGAATGATATCGAAAAAGCACTTCAAGAAGAATTGTGTAAAGACTCTGAAAGCGACTTAACACAAGTGAAACAACAGAAAAACAGTGTGTTAATAGAGCGCGCGATTGCCAGTGCCAATAAACATCAAGGAGTGACTGATTTAGCCGTTTTAGGCACGACATCTCTTTGGATTGTGTTTATCAATTTATTTACACAACTCCTTAAACCCACTTTCAACAAGCACAACTATACGGACAAAAGCGATGAGCAATCAAACAATATCAGATAAAACCATCTCAACTTTAAACGAAGTCTGGCAAGTTTTTTTACAATCAACTCCCGATTTCATCGCAGGGTTTGTTCTAGTGTTAACGGGTTGGTTATGTGCCTTCATAATCAAAAAAATTATCACCAAAGGCCTCAATAAATTTCAACTGCCCCGCCTGCTTGATGCGATTGGTTTAACCGATCTACTCCAAAAAACGGGCTTTCAAATTACCGGCAGTCAAATCATTGCCTCTTTGTTTTCCACGTTTGTATTTTTACTCTTTTTCTTAGCAGCTTTAGATACCTTAGGCCTCACCATTTTATCAGGCTTAATAGACACTTTAACTTTATTTTTACCTAAAATATTAGCTGCATTCTTTGTGATGATTTTTGGCTTTTTTGTTGGGCAAATTGTCTTCAAAAGTACCAAATTCGCAGCAAAAAATGCAGGCATCGATTATGGTCGCTCTTTAGCTGAAGTTTGCAGAGGCATCATCATTGTTATCACTCTCTCGTTAGCAATTACACAATTAGAAGTCGATGTGAGTCTGCTCAATACCATTATTTCTGTCATTACCGCCAGTGTCGGCCTAGCCGCGGCTATTTCATTAGGCATAGGTACAAAAACAATGTCCAAAGAAATTGTTTCAGGGGTTTACTTGCGTGATTTATATAAGGTCGGGGACTTAATACGTGTTGATGATATCGAAGGTAATATTGTTTCTATCAGTAGCGCAACCTCACGTGTGATCACTGAGTCAGGCGATATTATTACCATTCCGAATACTTTCTTGCTTGGTAACAAAACAACAAAAATATCGCCAAAACCACAAGCTAGAGACTAAATTTGCAAAAATTTAATGAAGAGCAGCTTGTTATACTTGCACAAGATGCTCTTCCCTATGATGCAAGTTTTTATCAACTATTAGTGAAACCTTATGTAACGCAACTTAGGGGCTATTGCGCACGCCTGCTAAATGATCAACATGAAGGTGAAGATGCAGCGCAAGAAGTGCTGATTAAAATTCTGCTCAACTTAAAGTCATTTGAGTGGCAGCAGTCATTTCGTTCATGGATGTATAAAATCGCACATAATGAGTGTATCGATAGAATTCGCAAAAATAGTCGAGTGTCATTTGATGATGAATTTAATTTAGAAGATATTCATATCGAATCTAAACCTCAAGATATGCAACACTTACTTGCTTCGATCATGGAGCAACTCAGTTGGCTCGATCGTAATATCATGTTGCTTCGCTATCGGTCAGGCCTTGAGTTCTCAGAAATAGCACAAATAGTCGGCCTTAAATTATCAGCCGTCAAAATGCGCCACACTCGCGTGTTGGATTTTCTAAATCAACGTATTTCTTCCTCCCACTAACAGACCCTAATAAAAAATTAAAAAAAATGTGACTTTTCTAACATTCGTAACGTTACCTATAGAAATAAACTTAATAATAAGTAGGTACATTCGTGAAAATAGCTATTTTATCTCGTAACAAAAAACTTTATTCTACTCGCCGATTAATTGAAGCGGGTCTTGCTAAAGGTCACGAAGTTGATGTGATTGATACATTACACTGTGATATGGACGTAACAAGTAATAGCCCTTCAGTTGGTTACAAAGGTGAAAAATTACCAACTTATGATGCGGTTATTCCACGTATTGGTGCATCAATTACGTTTTACGGTACAGCTCTGGTTCGTCAATTTGAGATGATGGGTACTTTTTCTGTTAATGAATCAGTCGCAATCAGCCGCTCACGCGATAAATTACGTTCGTTACAGTTGTTATCTCGTAAAGGTATCGGCTTACCAAAAACAGGCTTTGCTCACTCATCAGATAGTATTAGCGGATTAATCAAAAACGTTGGCGGCGCTCCGGTAGTTATTAAATTACTTGAGGGTACACAAGGTATCGGCGTGGTATTAGCGGATACCAAAAAAGCCGCAGAAAGTATCATCGAAGCATTTATGGGCTTGAATGCAAATATTCTTGTGCAAGAATTTATTAAAGAAGCCAATGGTGCAGATATTCGCTGCTTAGTGATTGGCGATAAAGTGATTGCAGCGATGAAACGTCAAGCGCAAGAGGGCGAGTTCCGCTCTAACTTGCACCGTGGTGGTACAGCAGAAATCGTAAAATTAAACAAAGAAGAACGTGCTACAGCAGTCAACGCAGCCAAAGCAATGGGGCTAGGTGTATGTGGTGTTGATATTTTACGTTCAAACCGCGGCCCGGTTGTTATGGAAGTGAATTCATCTCCAGGTCTTGAAGGCATTGAAAGCGCAACAGGAATCGATGTGGCTTCTTTAATTATTGAATACATTGAAAAGAAAGCGAAGCCTAATAGCACGCGTACTCGTGGACAAGGTTAATTATGGGCAAAACACTTGAAATTAATGGCATTGAAATCAAGCTTGGAGAAAGTAAACGTATTGAGCTGCCTGTTGCTAATTTGTATACAGGTGGTGAAGTTGCAATACCTATTCAAGTGATTCGTGGCAAACGTTCTGGCCCAACTATTTTTTTAAGTGGGGCGATTCACGGCGATGAGCTCAATGGCATCGAGATTGTACGACGCGTGATAAAATCAAAAGCGTTAAACAGCTTAAAAGGAACAGTCATTGCTGTTCCTATGGTGAATATTCACGGAGTATTGAACCAAAGTCGATACTTACCTGATAGACGAGACTTAAATCGCTCGTTTCCAGGTTCGGAGAGAGGCTCTTTAGCTGGGCGTGTCGCTAATTTGTTTTTAAAAGAGATAGTGCACAAATGTGATTACGGCATCGACTTACATACCGGTGCAATCAATCGCAGTAACTTTCCTCAAATCAGAGCAAATCTAGAGGATGAAGAAACGTTAGCACTGGCTAAATCTTTTGGCGTACCCGTTTTGCTTAACGCTAATCTACGTGATGGTTCATTAAGACAATCAGCGTCAGAAGAAGGCACGAAAATCCTTCTTTATGAAGCCGGCGAAGCATTGCGTTTTGATGAGCTATCAATCAGTGCGGGCGTAAAAGGTGTCTTTAATGTTTTAGCTGAGCTTGGCATGATCCGTAAACGCAAGGTGAAAAAGCCCGCAGAACCCTTTATTGCTCTTTCGAGCTCTTGGGTTCGCGCTACAGCCAGTGGTTTAGTGAACGACAAAAAGCAGTTAGGTGATCGCGTTAATAAAAACGAAGTGCTTGCTGAAATTGGCAATCCCTTTGGCGATATTCTCGATACTGTGGTCGCAAAACATGCTGGTATCATTATTGGTAAACAAAACATTCCTCTCACTCAAGAAGGAGATGCAATGTTTCATGTTGCTAATTTTGAAGATACCCATGAAGTAGCTGAACATATTGAAATACTTCATGATTTGCATTTACCAACCACTGATGAATAACACCTAACGGACCATGAAAAATTTATTCAAGGCAACACACAGTTTTACACAACTCTTTGCTATCGTGTGCATTTTGTTGCTTATTACTGTGTATTTTAATTAACGATAACTCACTCGCCCTTAATTGAACGGTACGTAATTTAAGGGCGAAACAAATGCAGATTTATGAAAATAAGGAAAAGTATGACTCATTCAATGAAAAAAATTGTGGTAGGCAGCCTTATGATAGTAACTCTCGCTATGCTAAGCGTTTATGTTCTTAAGCAGCCTGAGTCGGTCTCAGACTCAACAGCTGGTTCACAATCAGTCCAAACAATGACTGTCGCGACGGGCACAATCACATCTCCTTTAAAAGCGAGAACCTCGTCACCTGTTACTTCTGTGCCTGATTTCACGCAGTACGCCGATGTGAAAGAAAAGAAACAAGCTTTTTTTGATTTTCTTTATCCTGTTGTTGTGGAACAAAACACCTTCATTCGTGAACAACGTGCACAAGTAAAACGTATTAAAAGTCGCTTTGAACAGCAAGAAACCCTTTCGGAGAAAGACACACAATTATTGATGGCTTACGCGAAAGCCTATCACATTGATGAACAACCTATCAGTGATGACTTTTTCAATTTACTGTTGCGCCGTGTCGATGTCATCCCGCCTTCTTTAGCGCTAGCACAAGCGGCGATTGAGTCTGGCTGGGGAGGCTCTCGCTTTGCTCAACAAGGAAACAATCTATTTGGCCATTGGTGTTTTAGTAAAGGTTGTGGGTTTGTACCTGCATCACGCGATGGCAATAAAAGCCATGAAGTAGCAAAATTTCAAACAGTGAATGAAGCCGTTAGAAAATACATGCGAAATCTGAATGCGTTTCATCCTTACACACCGATGCGTGATATTCGTGTAGAAAAACGTAATGATAATGAGCCAATTACAGGGCCAGCACTTGTAGACGGTTTAATTGATTATTCAGAAATGAAAGAAGAATACACCCAAAAAGTTATTCAAATGATCAGACAAAACAAGCTCACTCGTTATGACGTAGGTCAACCTCAAGCGGGTTTATAACAGCATCAAAAATCAAAACTGCGACATAATGCCGCATCCTCTACGAGTGATTTATTGATACACTCAAGGTTGATGTTACTTATTTTGCACTGAGGGTTGTGACACATATCATTGTGCCACAACCCTTTTATTTACTGTGTAATCCATGCCCGATGATGTCATTTTTACTAACAGCTTTTAGCACATCTAATGGTAAATTATCCAAATGAATATTAGCTATGCGAACACGCTGTAAATCAATAACACGACGCCCTAATGCTTTTGACATTTTACGAATTTGACGATTCAAACCTTGGCGTAACGTGATACGAAACAGGGTATCCCCACACAAACACACTTGGCACGGTAACGTGGTTTGGCCATCAATCATCACTCCTTGGCTCATTTGACTGCAAAAAAGCGCATCTATTGGCCGATCTACTTGCACTAAATACTCTTTTTCTTGGTGATTTTCAGGGTGATTCATCTGATGAAAAAAATCACCATCATTGGTCAAAATGAGTAAACCATGGGAGTCTTTATCGAGACGGCCAATCGGGTAAAGGCGAATATCGCTCGGCAAACGATGCACTAAGCTGGTCGGATCATCAGGCAATAATCGGCAGTCAACACCTACTGGCTTATTATAAATAAAATAATAACGCTGAGACTCAATCACTAAAGGTTGATTTTGGATGCTTATCTGATCTCGCTCACTAACAAAACAAATATGGTCGGCCACTTGACCATTAACAGTCACAACCCCTAAATCAATCAATCTAGAAGCCTGACGACGAGAGCAATACCCAGCATGGGCGATATATTTTGCTAGGCGCATTGTGTCTATTGACGTGGATTCATTCATGAATGGCTGCTGCAATGGTCTTAGGTGTCACCACTTGTTGATAAGGGCCATGAATAACCACAGTGGCACTTATTTTATCTTGAATCGCCTGACGATTCGGATCCCAGACAATTTGTAAAAAACCCAATAACCCCGTTGCAAAGCCCGCTCCATACCCGCCGTAGCGACCAAAGGCATCCCATAAAGAAAGATATTCCCCCGATAACGCAACCACGCGGATGTTAAGTAATTTTTTACCTGGCGTTTGCCCACGCCATAATAGTGGGAATAAAGTAAAGTACACTGCAGCCCAACCTAAACCGAGCCCTAAATCAGACATAATTCCTTTAACCCACTCAATCACGCTGTAGCTAGTCTTTTCAGTTTTTTCAACTGCAGACACCTCTGGTGACTGCGCACTAAAGACATCACTCAACGACGCATCAGGAATAGAGGCTTGCTTATCTGCCGCTGCGATTAACTTCAACAATAAATAATTGAGTTGTTGGTTCTCGTTTTTTTCAAGTTTAGCCAAAGCAGGAATGTGAGTGAGAAGCTCAGTTTCAGCCTGTGTAATACACGCTTCATCACATCCATCACCTTCCACTAACCTTAAGTATTTATTTAACTCTTCTTTTTGAAAAGCGGTTAAATTCACTTCATTACTGATCCCCTTGGCAATGACGTTATCTTGACCATCAAAGTAATCAATGCCTTCGCTCAATAAACTTAAACTGGCAATAAATAAAATGCTCGCAGCGAATACTTTTAAAGTACGTCGTACCCAGCCGCTCATTTTTGGCAAATAACTCTCGGCTGTCCCTCGGTAAAAGGCCATAGCAGCCACAAATGCGATTAAAGCAGCACTCAATTTTGCAGCAAGAAAAATTAATGAGATATCCACCAGCATTGCCAAACCACGCCTAGCAGGACTGGCAAGCGGAAGGCCTAATAATTGCTCGTTAATTTTAAAGGCATAAGGCGTAATAATCTCTCGAGTTTCTGACCGAGAGAGGTCGAGTTTATTTATTTCTTTTGCTTTCATCACATAAAAAGCCAGTGCGTGCACTGGCTCTCCTTTTCCTAATAAACAGACGAATTATGCCGCTGTAATAATTAAACGCATCGCATCTGCGGAGCTAACCTTCACTGACGTACCCGCAGGTAATGCCTGTTCACTGATCACTTTCCAGTAAGTGTCGCCAATTTGGATATGATTTTCACCGACAATCACGTCCTCAACCAACACCCATTGCTTGCCAATCAAATGCTGGCTACGCTGATTGAGTGTTTGATGGTCGTCAGTTTGTTGATTAAACGGCTTAAAAAATTTCCAATAAAGCACCGACAACAATACTGCTTGCAATCCAAACACCACCAGCTGGGTTTGCCAAGTAAGCTCGGGCGCAATGAATAAAAACATTGTCATTAACAAGGCACTTGCAGCTGCACCAAGTAAAAACCCTGCAGCACCTAGCGCTTCGGCTCCTAAGAGTAATAAACCAAAAATTAACCAATGCCACGCTTCTAAATGTGTTAACCATTCAAACATCACACCCTCCTCACGTCGAGTTAGCCTTGCTTGTTACCAAATGCATCTTTAGCAATTTCTGCTATCCCTGCAATTGATCCCAACATATTACTTGCTTCGAGCGGGATCATCATGATTTTGTTGTTGTCCGATTCAGCAAGCTTACCCAGAGCATCCATATATTTTTGGGCTACAAAATAATTAATCGCACGCTGATCGCCTTCTTTGATTGATTCAGAAACCAAGCGTGTGGCTTCAGCTTCTGCACCAGCTAAACGCTCTCGAGCTTCAGCTTCGCGTTTTGCCGCTTCTAATTGGCCCTCCGCTTTTAAAATAGCCGCTTGTTTTTCACCCTCAGCCACTTTAATCGCCGCTTCACGCTCACCTTCAGCTTCTAAAATAATCGCACGCTTTTCACGCTCAGCTTTCATTTGACGCGCCATCGAGTCGACTAAATCTTGCGGCGGTGCAATGTCTTTGATCTCAATCCGCGTAACTTTGACACCCCATGGATCCGTTGCTTCATCAATTTTTAATAACAAGGCACCATTAATGCGATCGCGATTAGAGAGCATTTCATCCAGTTCCATCGATCCTAATACCGAACGGATATTGGTCATGACTAAGTTTTGCATAGCACGCTCTAAGTCATTGACCTCATAAGATGATTTAACTGGATCCAGTACTTGGAAAAAACACACCGCATCCGTGGTTACTTGCGCATTATCTGATGAGATTACGATTTGCGGGTCGACATCAAGCACTTGCTCCATCATATTTTGTTTGCGCCCAATTACATCCACAAACGGGACGATAAAATGCAAACCCGGCGCCAGTGTACGGGTGTATTTACCAAAGCGCTCAACTGTATAGTGATACCCTTGTGGCACAATTTTGATGGCCGTCAGGATTACCACAAATGCCAATATTAACAGTACAATTGCTGACATATTTGACGCGAGTAAAGATTGATCCATTTTTTATTTTCCTTATTTTAAAATCACTTGGTACAGCTCTTGACGCCTATCTTTAAGATTGCGCACTGTTCCTTCGCTGTGAAGAATTTTTAACTTATCTAAATCTAAATCTGAAAATAACAACATTTCAGTATTCGGTGTGGCTTCCGATAAAATGCCATCATGTGGGAATGAAAAATCAGAAGGTGATAACACCGCTGATTGCCCATATTGCACATCAAGGCTTTCTACTTGAGGCAAATTACCGACACTGCCTGCAATCACAACATAACATTCATTTTCAATCGCTCTCGCTTGGGCACAATGACGTACTCGCAAGTAACTATTTTTAGTATCTGTCCAAAACGGTACGAATAAAATCTCTATCCCTTGCTCTGCTAAAATACGTCCGAGCTCTGGAAACTCCACATCGTAGCAAATCAAAATTCCCACACGGCCTGCGTCGGTTTCAAACACCGAAATTTTATCGCCACCTTGGATCACCCAATCATTTTTTTCATGAGGTGTGATATGAATCTTACGCTGTTCATCAACTTGACCACTGCGATGGCACAAATACGACACATTATAAATTTTATCGCCTTCGGCTAATGGCATTGAACCCGTGACAATGTTGGCGTTGTATTCGATGGCCATGCGCGACATTTCATTACGAAACAGTTCGGTATATTCCGCTAAGTAGCGAATCGCTTCTGTTTGTGAAAGTTGCTCCGTTAAGCCCATCAGCGGGGCATTAAAAAACTCCGGAAAGACAATAAAATCACTTTGATAATCAGAGACAGTATCAACAAAGTATTCCACTTGTTTTAACAGCTCTTCGACCGATTCAACGGTGCGCATCTGCCATTGCACGGCACCAACTCGAATAACCGTCTTTGCTGATGCTAATACCGTATCCATTGGCTCATATAAAATATTGTTCCATTCCAATAAAGTGGCATAGCCGACTGATTGCGCATCTTCAGGTAAATACTTTTTCAATAACCGTTTAACCTGAAAATCATTCGATAACTGAAAACTCAGAATGGGATCGTAAATTTCTTTACGGTCGACCTTCTCTATATATTCCATCGGGGTCATCAAATCAGAATGGTTGTGGTATCTCGGGATCCGCCCGCCCGCTAAAATAGCTCTTAAGTTATACTGACGACATAGCTCTTTTCGCGCATCATACAAACGACGACCTAAGCGCAATCCTCGGTGCGAAGCGGCAATCACCACATCTAATCCATATAACGCATCGCCCTCGCTATCTGAGTTAATGTTATCGTTACTATCTACGATATCCTCATAGGTATGCGGATTAGAAAAACGGGTATAATCAACTTGCACACTTAAGGCAATCCCCACTAAATGACCGTCATCTAAAATACCGATTTGCCCTTCTGGGAATTCATCAATCAAATGCGAGATCGTATGCATTGGCCATGCGCCACCTAACTCTGTGTAGACACCATCCATTAACTGCTTAATGTCTTCGTATTGGTGTTTGGCCAAATTACAAATTTTTAAATGAACTTTTTCCGCTGCCATTTCAACCTCATTGATGTGAATAATGAACTATCGTGAGGGTTTCCCCTCACCTAATAGTCAGTTTTATCTGTTCAGTGCCGAATGTCACTTTTTCTTTTCATCTAAGTTCCAAAGCACATTCTGATCAGCGCCCATAATCGTAGTAGGCATTTGACCATTCCATTGCTGAGCACGCACATACTCAACCATCTCTTTAGATCCTTTCAACGCTTCTACTTTTTTATGAATTGATTCAGCTTCAGCTAATCCTTTAAGTTTTATTGCTTCAGCTTCAGCCTGTGCTTCTGCTTTAATGGCATACGCTTTACCATCCGCTTGTGCCTTTGCAGCATCTCGTTGTGCGAAAGCTGTATTCACTTGTTGTTGCGCTTCTAATTTTTGACGCTCTAAACGGTGCATTTCAGCCGCCGCTAAGTTTTTCTCTGTCTGTTTCGTTTCAATCGATTGAATATATTTTTGTGGTAATCCTAAGTTTTCTAATTGCGCAGAGTCGAGTTTCACTGGGTACTCTTTCATCCCTTCAATCAACAACTCTTCTATTTGTGCAATGACTTGTGAACGATTTTGGATCAGCTCTTCCGCTTTGTAGCGCGCCAGTGCATCTTTGGTTGCAGAACGTAATTTAGGGTCGAGTATTCTGGTTTCAAATTGGGTTAACCCCCCGTAGCTTTTAAATAGCTCAAATGCTTGCTCGCGAATAACCGTCCAGTTAATCGATACTTCCGCCGTCACGGGCATTTGCTCATGAGTCGACGCATTGAGTTTTTCTACATTTTTGCGGGTACGTATTTCCAGTACTTCGACGGTATCTACAATTGGAATTTTCGTATGTAAGCCTGGATTAACTTGTTCTGTCGCCTCACCAAAGCGCTTTACAATGCCCACATGACCTTCATCAACGGTGTACATAGATTGAAACAAAACCGCCAATCCAGCTAAGGCGACAACAACCCCAACTACAGTGCCTTTCTTTTTTGTAGCCACAGAGGCTAAATCTGGTAATTCATTGTTATTAATAGCCATATATATTTATTCCCTTGTTTTGTTACATAAAAAGTAACAAAAAAAGCGAGTCAGAGATATAAATAATGACTAATGGTCTTGAAGGCTGCGTTAACGGTCTTTACAACAAAACAAAAGGCAACACGGCCTTTTATTTTGTTGTTGCATACTCATTAATGATGATGTGGTTTTTGTGACAGGCTTTGATAAAACAGCTTAGTAACACGCTCTTCTGGCAGCCAACCACTGTATTGTAGATTTAGTACTGATAGTGGTTTTGCAGCAACCACCGCCTCTTCGCTGGCACCATCTTTCATCGCAGTAAGCATGACCTCTTTTGCCTGTGTCACCAATTGATGATACTGCTTAAGTTCCTTTTGATTACTTACAGGACCATGCCCCGGGATAATTTTTGTTTGCTCATCTGTATGGCTGATCACAGCTTCAACAGCTGCCAATACACCATTCACACTGCCACCACTTTCGACATCAACAAACGGTAACCCACCAAGGTTGAAGTAAATATCCCCCATATGCACCACGTTTGCTTTGTTAAAAAAAACCACCGCATCACCATCAGTGTGCGCATGAGCAAAATGCATTATTTTGGCGTGTTCATTATTAAAATGCAGACTCATATTATGAGAAAAGCTCAAAACAGGAACATATTTAGAATCTTCGCCATGCTTTTCAACTAACCGTTTATGAACATTATCATGGGCAATTACATGGCTACCCGCGTTGGCAAAATTTTCATTTCCACCCGTATGGTCACCATGATGATGAGTATTAATCACAAACTCAGCACTGCCCGGTTTTAAATTACTAATCGTTTGTTTAATTTTGTCAGACAACTTAGCGAACTGATCATCAATAATATAAATACCATCGTCCCCGACACTCGCTGCTATATTTCCGCCCTGACCAAATAACACATGAATATTGTCAGTCAGTTGCTCTGTTTTTATTTGCACTTCATCGGCATAACTCATAGCTGTCAGAGAGGTTAACGCCATTGCAAGTAGTGATTTTTTTATCATTATTTCATCCTATTGAGTAAGTGAGCGAAGCAGTCATCGACTCTCCTCAAAAACAAGTCAGCGCTTATTTGCACAGCTTTACATTAAGCCAATACGTGAAATGTGTAAACATTGTTCAATTAACAGTTGCAGAACATAAATTACAGATGTAATCTAAAATAATTGATTACAAATGTAATACTAATAAGGACGAACAATGATCGAAATAAGCAAAGCCGAATTTGAAGTTCTTGAAGCCATTTGGCAGGCACACCCCACTTCAGCGAATGAGATAATTGAACGATTGAACCAGCATAAACCTTGGCATGATAAAACAGTCAAAACGTTGCTTAATCGCATGGTTAAAAAAGGTGCCATCAGTTTTGAAAAAGAGCAGCGCAGCTATTTATATTCACCGCTATTAGAGCGCGACAGCTACACCCTAAAAGAAAGCCAGAGCTTAATTGAACGCTTATTCAGCGGCCGGATTGCGCCTTTGGTCGCAGGGTTTGCTAAAACAGAGCAGCTAAGCCAGCGAGATATCGATGAACTCAAGCAAGTTATCGCAAAATGGGAAAAAGAAAATGATTGATTGGCTCTTTAATCAACAACTCGTGCTTAGCGGCGCTCTGATTTTATTATTACTGGTGGAGCGCCATTTAGTTAAGCAACTTAGCGCGCGGTTTAGCTATGTTTTGTGGCTGCTTATCCCGATTGTTTTAGTGGCCAATAACTTACCCAATGAGCTCAAACCACAAACAGATTTTGTGCTGACAAAATACACAGTCACACTTGCAGAGCAAGGACAAGAGCAATTCAACCTGCAATTTAGCTGGTTTTTATGGCTAGTTGGATTGGTATCAACCTTGTTTGTGAGTTTTATTGCGCATAAACAACGCATTGCTCATCAGCCTGCACAATTAAAGATATCACAGCAAGTACCGATCGAAGTTGTTACTAGCTTTCAAGTTGCCAGCCCTTTATTGATTGGCTTTATCAAACCAAAACTAGTGCTTCCAGCCAATTACGAGTCACTTTACACCCAGCAGCAATTGGCGATGATCATCGAACACGAGCTTTGCCATTATCGACGTAAAGATACCTTATTTAATTTATTCGCCGTCAGCTTGTTATGCCTATTTTGGTTTAACCCATTGAGCTGGCTGGGTTATCAGAGTTATCGACGTATGCAAGAACTCGCGTGCGACGAAACCGTTTTACACAATAAAAGCCCAGAGCAACGCTTAGCCTATGGCAAAGCAATGTTACTGAGCATCGAAAATAACCAACACCAACTGTATGCCTACACCCATTACACGGAGAAACGGACTATGTTAAATCGTTTAAACTTTATTAAAACTCGCTCAGCCCATAAACCTTTCTTACAAATAGCCTTGCTGACATTGGTCACTGGACTACTCGGGGGCGTCGCTGTTGCAGGTGATCATACCAACGAGACTCTCGCTAAGCATGCCAATGAAATTAAACCAATTATGCGTATTGAACCCAAATATCCACCTCTAGCCGCCAGAGACAACATTGAAGGCTCTGTCGTGCTTAAATACGACATATCATCAGCTGGAAAAGTAGAAAACGTATCAATTGTTGGCGCAGAGCCGCAAAATGTATTTAACCACAACGCTAAAGTTGCACTTGAGCAGTGGCAATATCAACCATCTTCTGCTGGGTTTAAAGGTGTCTTGGTACAACTCGACTTTGCCTTATCTGAACTAAGTGCCAAACGTGATTTAATCGAACGAATTAAAGTATCAAATTCAAATCATTAAAAAAGGAGCTTCGGCTCCTTTTTTAATACTACTTTAACGGTTTTAGAGCCTTATTTAAGTGGGCTGATTGTAATCTGATGCATCGTCTCTGTTGGTAATAATGGAGTATTATTACCTTGTACATAATCACTAAATCCAGCCCGATAAAACGGCGAAAAAGGATGCCCTGATTGCCCACCAGGCAGAGTCAGAATCGCATTTTCTTCAAGACCAGGTTGCACAAACAGACGTTGTGATGCGCCAAAGCCTGTTTTTTGTACTGCCGGCATGTAGCTGTCACCAAATCCCGGAGATCGAGGCATATCAAGTAAATGGCTCAACAATGGGATTTGTTTCGAAAAAGGATGCTGAATACGCAGTTCATTCACTTTACCCCACTGCAAAACTTGCAATGATGCATGGCGACTTTGACCATGTATTTCTAACAACTCATCGCGCATTTGCTGATAACTCTCAAGCATAAACTCAGGCCAAGTGCCATAATTTGCTGGTAACCAACTTGATGGTTGTGCAGCAATCATCTGCCAGATAGGCGTCTCTAAGTTATTTTTGATCGCGCTCAACGACAAGTCATGTTCTGATAACTGACTTTCAACAGCGCTGAATACGGTATCAGTTAAGCGACTGCGAAAATGCCTAACAAGGGTATACCCCACCGAGTCTGGACAAGCGCATGCTTGCCAATTTTCGAGATCCTTAATATCACGCGCAAATCGCTCTGGCTCTTGTTTCAGCGTACTTATCAATAAACCATGCCACTTAGTTAAAAACCGCGCTTGATTGTCTAACTGAATTTGATAAAAGTCCTGTTCTGAAAAACGCTCTTTTTCATTTAGCCTGTCGCGTATTTGCACCGCACGCGCACCTAAAGCATATCCTCCGTCGCCAAATCGAGGCAGCTGCTCTGTAGCAATCACTCGCGAATTACCCGTCCATAAACGATGATTGTCAGGATTACGAACTTGCGGTAAATCGCTCGCATCCTCTTGCCATAAAACTGAATACTCCGCCGGATCCACTGCCACATCACTTGGATTGATTCGGGCTGGCACCGCGCCTGTTGGCTGCCATGCTGCTTGCCCTTGCTTATCGACAACTAACATATTTTGCACTGGAATACCGATGGTTTTTGCAACCTCAAGCGCCTGACCCACAGAGTGTGCTTGTTCTAAATTTAACAATTCCATATCCACCGCATAGGGTTGATGCGCCACCCAACTCAATGCATAACGCTGCCCGTTCACTTCCTTGACAGGACCATAGTCACTCATTGTTAAGGCCGCCACTTCGGTTGTGCCATCAACAATAGGGTATTGTTCTTCAACATCATACGTTGCCACGGCATCATCAAGCTTAATCCAATCAGCCGTATCGAGATAACCATTGGTAAAGCCCCACGCTACATGCCCGTTTGTTCCAACCACAACTGCAGGCGCTCCCGGCAAAGTAACACCTGTTATTTGATGCTGTTGATTATTTTCATAATAATTGAGCTGAGCACGATACCAAATCACTGGCACAGCAATGGATAAATGCATATCGTCAGATAACATGCCATGGCCAGACTCAGTTAATGCCCCCGTTACGGCCCAGTTATTACTGCCAATCCCCAATGGCTCAGCAATTTTTTGATACGCCAATTGTGCCTTTAGCTGTAAGCTCAGCTCTGGTATATCGCTATCTGGTATCGGCTCTTCACTGCCATCAAGCGCGGCTTGATATTGACTTGGCTGGGTCAAAAACGTGAGCATCTCATCACCAAATTGCTGCTTAACCTGTTCAAGCACTAAATCACGCTCAAAATTGCCCGTTTGTAAATCAAGATACATAGTATAAATAACTAACAAGCTATCAACTGGCTGCCAAGGTTGGCGCTCTGCACCAGCTAATAAATACTCAAAACTTGGGTAACTTTGCGCTTGTGCTTCGTTCACGCCTTGTGCATAAGCGGCTAAAATTTGCTGATCCCGCTCTGGAAGTTGGGTAACAATTTTACTAGCGCGTTTTCTAAATTGGTGAAAACGCATTTTTTTATCGAGATCTAAAGCCGCTTTTCCGAATAATTCACTGAGCTCGCCTGCTGCATTGCGACGTAATAAATCCATTTGGAAAAAACGATCTTGGCTGTGAGCAAAGCCAAGTGCATAAGCTGCATCAACGCGATTGTTTGCAGAGACCACTGCGGTTCCGAGCGCATCACGAGCTATCGAAACAGGCTGTGAAACCCCCTGAGACTGACCCTGACCAGACAAACTTGGTAAGCTGATACTTAACACCCCATAAACCAGAGCGGTTGTTAACAAAGCCAATAAAATTAACCCGGTTGTTATCCACTTAAATAGCCGCAGTATCATTGCGTTCATTCCTGTTGTTATGACATTGATTTTATTATTAACTCAAATTACCACACTTACCTTTGATGTTAATACTAAGATTTGATGATCAAAATATGACGAAAGTTTAAACATTCGATGATTTTGCTGTATCGATGGCTGACGATATATCCGACCTTTAACTTCATCCTAATTGCATCACACCTGCAGCTCGTTTACAGTGTCAATTCAACGCATTAAGAGGTATCACAGATGGAATTAATACTCACACCAATGCAAGCACGCGTTATTGGTTGCATGCTCGAAAAAGAAGTCACCACTCCCGAGCAATATCCGATGTCCGTAAATAACCTAACCAATGCTTGTAACCAAAAATCAAATCGCGAGCCAGTGCTTAGCTTGACTGAAGCTGATGTACAAAATGCACTTGATGAACTTGCTGCTAGCCGACTAGTAACAAAAGATGAGGGGTTTTCTGGTCGCGTCGATAAATACACACATCGTTTCTGCAATACAGAATTCGGAAGCCTAAAATTTACCGCTCAGCAAAAAGCCATTATTTGCGTGATGCTTCTAAGAGGCCCACAAACACCGGGCGAGTTACGTACCCGAACAAATCGTTTGGCGGAATTTGCGAATGTGCAAGAAGTAGAACAAGCCCTCAATACTCTCATTGAACAAGGTTACGTCGCTAAGCACGCAAGAGAACAGGGTAAACGCGAATCTCGATATAGTCAGCTTTTCTGTGAGGCCGCTCCTGAATTCACAGCCGAAGCAAACGAGCCCAATCACCCGCAAAACAGTCAAGCTTTGCAGCAAGAAATCGGAGAACTTAAACTAGAGATCGCCGAATTAAAACACCAAGTTGAGCAAATTAAACAGAGTTTAGGGCTTTAACTTTTTGTCATGAAGCCAGATAATACTGGCTAGTTTTTTATTATCGCTACTTTTAGGAGAGCCCATGCGCGCGCACATTTTAGCCGAAATGAAAGTGCTACCAACAATCGATCCGGCATTTGAAATCAAACGCCGTATCGACTTTATTAAAACAAAACTTTTGGCTTCTCATTCTCGCTCGCTGGTACTGGGCATTAGTGGTGGAGTCGACTCGTCTACGTGTGGCCGTTTATGCCAACTTGCTGTCGACGAGCTCAACACTGAACTCTCAACCGATAAATATCAATTTATCGCAATGCGCTTACCTTATGGTGTGCAAGCCGATGAAGACGAAGCTCAACTAGCGGTTGATTTTATTCAGCCATCAAAACGCATTACGGTTAATATCAAAGACGGCGCAGATGGCTTGCATACACAAGCATTACAAGGCTTGCACCAAGCAGGGCTGCCTTTACCAAGCAATGACGCCGTTGACTTTGTTAAAGGCAATGTAAAAGCACGCCAGCGGATGGTTGCGCAATATGAAATCGCAGGACTTACCGGCGGCTTAGTCGTCGGTACTGATCACAGCGCAGAAAACATCACTGGTTTTTATACTAAATTTGGTGATGGTGCATGTGACTTAGCACCACTTTTTGGTTTATCTAAGCGCCAAGTTCGCTTGCTTGCCCACACTCTAGGCGCCCCTGATATTTTAGTTAAAAAAGTCCCAACGGCCGACTTAGAATGCGATAAACCAGGGCTTGCTGACGAAGAAGCGCTAGGATTGAGTTACGATCAAATCGATGACTTCCTCGAGGGAAAAGAAGTCGACAAAGCTGTTGCAGACACACTCATTGCAATTTATACCCGCACTGAACATAAGCGCCAGCCAATCCCGACGATTTACGATTAACCTGTTTTGCTCTTCTTTTTTAAAAGCTTGATAGCAGTACTATCAAGCTTTTTTTTGGTTAAAAATAAGGGAAATATTTCTCACATTAATCTGGGCTCAACTACACTCACTAGCTGTAAGGATTGATTGTAAGAAGGATAACGCGTCATGTTAACAAACAATTCGACTTGGGATTTGAATAAGCAACAACACAGTACTGTCAACCATTCTGCGGAATGCCTCCGTAAAGCCGTGCCACTCATGGTCAAATACAACATCGCAGTCACACCGGCTAATTATGCATTGTGGTACACCTACGTGTCGGGTAAACACCCTAACTTAAACGACAAGCTCAACGAAGCATTAAAAACTTTCGGCACGTGCCCTCCGGCATTATCTCGGGAGCTTTTTGAGGAATTTTTATCCGACAAAGATCTTGAGCTGTACGATGAAGTCGCCCTCGAAGTTGATAATCTAGTGCTAAATATGAATGCCGATATTATCGACACCTTAGATCACACTAAGGAATTTTCTCACGCGCTCAATGAGTGCAATACTAGTTTAACGAGTATGCAAACCGGCGTTGTTTCAACTGATGCCATTCTTGACTTAGTCGGCAAACTTAGTGAAGAATCAAAAGCAATGCAACAAACTGCGTCGTTATTTCAAACCAAACTCGATATTGCTCACAAAGAGATTTCTCGCCTGCGTCTCGAATTGCAAAAAACGAAACAAGATGCCAACCACGATGCATTGACGGGCTTATTAAATCGTGGCTCATTTGATGAAGATATTGACGCACTCTGCCAAAGTAAAAACAAACAAAGCCAGTTATTTTTAACCTTTGTAGATATTGATCACTTTAAAAAATTCAACGATGACTTTGGCCACCAAAAAGGCGATCAGGTGCTGAAAATTGTCGCTAAAATGCTCAAAGACAAGTGCAACCTACTCAATACGGTTTATCGGTTTGGCGGCGAAGAGTTTTGTATTATTAGTCAAAATAGCGATTCAAAAAGTTGTGAAGCATTTGTCGAATCCATTCGAGTGGCCATCGAACGACTCGCGGTAAAAGACAGTAAAACAGGCAAAAACCTGCGAAAGATTAGCGCATCATTTGGTATTGCCGAATATTTAACTGGTAGCCCAGCCGATTTAATCGAACAAGCTGATCGTGCTGTTTATATTGCCAAGCAACAAGGACGCAATCGCATTGCGTTTTATCGCGCCAATGCGACACATTAATTCGGTTTATATTTTAACAACAGTGATCGCTTGTTTTTTGAGCACTGTATAACAAGATAGTTTCAACTTTACAGGAACCGTTATGACTACCTTGATTGAAGTACTGGCATTACAAAGAGCACAAAGCTTTGGCCGTGAAGATATCATCAAATCTGACATTATGTGGGCTCAAGCTAATTTAGATGAATTTGAATCTCAATGTGAGTGTCTTGGCCTTCAAGGTCTTGATAACGATATTTTATTTGATTGTCAGCTCAGTCATTTACGCTGAACTGACAACCTGATTTTTCTGTTTATGACTTTAAAAAATAAGTCATTTAATCCATTCAAGCGCAGTAAATCCAACCTCAAGCACAATGAGTAACAACAAAAAGCTCAGCAAAGTCCCAGACTTAACACGTGCACACACATAAGCGCCCAGCGGGGCGCCAACGACAACAACAGGTATCGCCGCAAGTAAATACGCAGTTACTTCAGGTGTGATGCTATCAAGGTAAAAGGCATTACATACCGAACCGATAATAGAAGTCACCGCCATAATGAGCACTGACGTTGCAGTCGCAGCTTTGAGTTCTTTTTTATAAAATAAGACCATTAAAGCAAAGACCATAATATCTGCCCCAGATCCCACTAAGCCACTTGCGATCCCACCAAAAAAGCCAACCACAGTAATTAGATAAGGCTTAACCAGCTGTGAGGATTCTTTATAACCTTTATGAGTGAAGTGTAATCGTAGTAACGTTAATGCAAACAACAACAAAAACAGACTAAACACCGTTTTTGTTGTTAAGCGTGGTAAATGCTCAGCAATAAACATTAAACCAATTAATACACCGGGCACGGCACCTAACAACGCTCGCCATACAACATCAGAATAATAGCGAATACTGCAAAAAATAATGGTTAATGCAGCAGCTGTCATACCAAAGCTCTGGATTGCTAGCGAAAAAACTTTTGCTGTTGCAGGCTCAATAGCAAGGAGCTTGGTCATCACAGGAAACGCAACCGCTCCACCACCTAATGCTGTGCCACCTGCGACAAAAGAGCCCACTAACATAGTTAAAGCTACACTGATTTGCGCAAGGAAATTAGCGAACGCCGCTGACGGCCCTTGCGATAACAACCAACCGCCATACACCAGTAAGGTAAACGTCAGGGGAATCATCTTAGCATTCAGCTTTTGATTAAATACTTTTAACACAAAAATCTTAACCACCAGAGAAAAGACACCGTTGTCATTATGCGGAATAAACTAACAAAATTACATCATTTATTTCACATCGCATCATCAACCTCATCAACCTCATCAAAGAAATACCCACGCATTGATCGAAACACACCTTGCAGGCGTATCTTTATTAAATCAGCTAATAAACTAATGAGTCGTTTTGGTTTATAGTAATCAGATAGATAGAAAAATTATTATTCATAAATGCAATCACCAATTTTAATTACAGGGGCGGGCCAGCGCATTGGTTTAGCCCTAGCAAAATCGCTACTGGCTAACAAACAACCATTAATTGTGACCTACCGCACCAGGCACAACAGCATCGATGAACTTGAAGCTGCAGGGGTCAAGTGTATTGAAGCGGATTTTACTTCAGATGAAGCCATTGCTGACTTTATCACCCAATTAAAACGCACCACTTCATCACTGAGAGCCATTATTCACAATGCATCGAGTTGGGATTGCGAAGGCAACAATCCTGACTTCGCGCAACTTTTTGATAATATGATGCGTATTCACGCTAAAGTGCCGTACTTAATCAACTTAGCCTGCGCCGAGTTATTACAAAATACCGCGAGTGAACACAGTGACATCATTCACTTAACTGATTACGTTGTTGAAAAAGGTAGCCCAAAGCACATTGCTTATGCTGCAAGTAAAGCGGCACTGGATAACTTAACCAAATCATTTGCCGCTCAATTAGCGCCAAAAGTGAAAGTGAACTCAATTGCACCTTCATTAATTATTTTTAATGAACACGATAGTGCGCAGTACCGAGAAAAAACCTTAAAAAAGTCGATTTTAGGCCTCGAACCTGGCAGCCAAGAAATCGTCAATACCGTGGCCTTATTACTCAATAGCCATTACATCACAGGCCGAACATTACCTGTCGATGGCGGCCGCCATCTTAAATAACCGAATAACGAGTCTATTATGCACGACGAACTAAAGAAAAGTTACAAGCAAATCATTGAAAGTGTTGGAGAAGACGCCAATCGAGAAGGCTTGTTAGATACGCCCAAACGCGCAGCTAAAGCCATGGAATATTTAACCAAGGGCTATAAAGAAACGCTTAACGAAATCACTAATAACGCAGTGTTTACATCTGATGCAGATGACATGGTACTCATTCAAGATATCGAGTTATATTCGATGTGTGAGCATCACTTATTACCGTTTGTTGGCCGCTGCCATATTGCGTACATTCCAAATGGTAAAGTACTTGGCTTATCGAAGTTTGCCCGTATTGTTGATATGTACGCTCGCCGCTTTCAAATTCAAGAGCAATTAACCCATCAAATTGCTAAAGCAGTCGAAGAAGTCACCGGCGCTAAAGGGGTCGGCGTGATTGTTGAAGCCAAACACATGTGCATGATGATGCGCGGTGTTGAAAAACAAAACTCAAGTATGCGTACTTCTGTGATGCTGGGTAACTTTAGACAAGATCCCAAAACACGCAATGAGTTTCTACAATTGCTGAAAAACTAAGGGTTCGTATGCAAAACGCCATTATTAATATTACAAATTTGCGTCTGCGCACGTTTATTGGCTTTAACCCTGAGGAGATGGAAAAAAAGCAAGATGTAGTGATTAACATTGAAATCCACTATCCGGCAGATACCGCCTGCGAACTCGACGAAGTAGACCAAGCGCTCAATTACAAAGTCGTCACAAAAGCGGTCATTGAGTTAGTAGAGCACGGTCATTTTTTATTACTCGAAAAGCTGGTCGCAGAGATTTTAGCACTGTGCCACCAGCACAGCAGTGTGACCTTTGCGAAAGTGAGAGTCGATAAACCTCATGCATTACGCTTTGCAGATTCAGTGTCCTTGACTCTTTCTTGGCAGAAATAATTAGTGTTTATCGGGGCAGTTTTAACTAAGCAAATAACTGCCCAAGCCCTACCACTGCGCCAATCACCGCTGCATAGCGACAGGCTTTTCCGATGGTGACTAAAACAATAAAGAGATCAAATCGTACTTTCATGGTCCCTGCGACTATGGTCAGCGGATCGCCAATAATTGGCACCCAAGCCAATAACAAACTATACGTGCCATAGCGTTTAAAGCGGGTTTGTGCCTTTTCAAGCGTTTCACTATCGAGTGGAAACCACTTTTTGTCTTTAAAACGTAAAAACTCACGCCCCAACCACCAGTTAACACAACTCCCTAATACATTTCCTATTGTGGCCGCGAAAAAAAGCCCCCAGAGGTGATAACCTTGTGTCACTAAGCCTGTAAGCAGTACTTCTGACGCGCTGGGCAAAATAGTTGCGGCAACAAATGCGGTTAAAAACAGTGAAAGGTAGGCCATAGACACTTATCTACATAAAAAAAGCGAGTATATCAAACTCGCTTTCTATCATTGAAATGAAGCACACTTATTTTATAAGCTGCAAGCTAAGCGGATAAATAAAACGCTTTCCTTCGCTGGCTTTTACTGTGGCAATAATAATCATCACCAGTGAGAAAAGCCCAACCACAGGGAGCAACAACAGACCAATGCCAATAAACACTAATACAAAACTCACCACATAAGCAATCAGCATCGTTAGTTGAAAATTGAGCGAATCGCGTCCTTGTTCTGCCACTTCGACCATTTCATCACGCTTCATTAACCACACTACCAACGGCCCAATCAACGCACCTAAGGGGATTAAAAAACCAACCAATGCACTTAAGTGACAGGCCATGCTCCAATTTTTGATTTCTGAGCGGGTAATTGCTTTTTGAACAATGATCACTTCGGGTTCTTGCGGGTCCATATTGCTTCCTTTTAAATGGTTTAGTGAGGTGATATTGCGATAATTTTTACATTGAGTCCACAAGTAAATGAATCAACTAGACACTCCCATCAAAAGCCCTGTACTCTTTGATAAATCCAATAATAACAACCAAAAGCGAACGCCAGAAATGAAATTAATGATGATATTACTCGCAGGATTAACCTTAACAGCATGCAGTCAAATTCCCAGCACACTCCCTGCCAATAACCCTCAATACCAGACCTATGTGAACGCTGGAGACTCATTCGAGCAGCGTACTTTTGTCAGTATTTCTGATGAGAATATCGATTTAAACACCATTGAAAAACGCAAATTAATCGTATATTTTGCCACTTGGTGTCATGACTCACAGCGGACAATGAGTCAGATTATGAGCTCACCTTTAGCAAGCGATAAGCATTTACAAATTATCGGCATTGGCCGTGAAGAAAACGTTGAAAACCTGAAAAAATTTCAGCAAGACTATCAATTGAATTTCCCTCTCGTGAGCGATCAAGACCGCCACTATTATAATCAAGTCGCCAATGCCGGGATCCCGCGCTTAATACTGCTCGATGAAGCCAATCAGGTCGTTAAAACGGTTATTGGTGAAATGCCTAATGCCATTGACCATCTCGTGTGGTGATCTTGTGCGTTAAACACGCTTCGGTCTGCCTTGATCAGACTGAAGCTTTCTCCTTCGTGATAAAATCTATCTTAAATTGTGATAAAAACGTGATAACTCCGTGAGCCTTTCTTGATAGTTGTTTTGCATACTTTTTTGCACACCCACTTAAAAGGAAAACAACATGAAGGTCTCGACATTATTCGCTGCGAGCTTAATTGCTTTAGGTAGTCAACATGCTCACGCGGCATCACTGGATGTCAAAATCACCAATTTGACACAAGGCATCTATTTCACACCTATATTAATTGCAGCCCACAATGCTGACAGCCACTTGTTTATGTCTGGAATGGCCGCATCACCTGAGCTACAAACTATGGCAGAAGGCGGCAACATTGCTGGCTTATCGGGTATTATCGACGCAGTATCTGGTAACAAAGTAGAAAACCCGGCAAGTGGTTTACTTGCACCAGCACAATCAACCATGGCGATGCTTGACACTACAGATGGCAATCAATATTTATCAATTACGGCCATGATGCTTCCCACCAACGACGGCTTTGTGGGCCTTGATAGTTGGATGATCCCAACTACGCCGGGCAGCTACGATATCTATTTAAATGCTTATGATGCAGGCACAGAAGCCAATAATGAGTTGATTATTGAAGGCTCTGGTGCACCAGGTACTCCAGGTATCCCAGCCGCTCCAGGAATGGGCGCAGGTATGAATGGTACGGGCGTTACAAACAGTGAAACAAATCAAACTATTCATATTCACCGCGGCAGTTTAGGCGACGATGATATGGAAGGCGGTAAAAGTGACCTGAATAACACAGTGCACAGATGGTTAAACCCCGTTGCAAAAGTGACCGTGACGGTTAAATAGGAGCTTAAAAATGAATACGTTCAAAAAGCTATCTTTACCAGTGTTACTGATCAGTTTATATGGGTGTGGTAGTGATAATGACCCTAAAATGGTCGAAGTAGTGACGCCACCACCTCCCCCTCCAGCAATGACATACAGTTTTGCTGTATCGGTTACTAACTTGACCCATGCTCAGCCGCTATCACCAATTGGATTAGCGCTGCATCAAGAAGGTCAGTTCTGGCAAACAGGTCAAAGCGCCTCTGTGGCGTTGGAAACGATGGCAGAGTCAGGTGATAACTCAGCACTTCTTGCACAAGATATCGTACTGGCTTCAGCGAGTGACTCAGCCCCACTTATGCCGGGTAATCAGATCGAGCTAATGCTCGATACCACGCAGCTCGAAAATATAAAATTGAGTTTAGTCACTATGATGGTGAATACGAATGATGGTTTCTCCGGTCTTAATGCTATAGATGTATCCCAGTTAGCGGTCGGCGATTTACTCTCATTTCGAACTGTAGCCTATGATGCTGGTACTGAAACTAACTCAGAAATGGCAGGCACCATCCCAGGCCCAGCCGATGGTGGCGAAGGCTTTAACAGCGAAAGAGAAGATCGGGACTTTGTGCGCTTACACTCTGGTGTGGTTGGTATTGATGACGGTTTGAGTTCATCTGTTTTGAATTCAGATCATAAATTTGACAACCCTCTGATGGCGATCACCATAACTCGGATGCAATAATCGAGGAAAACGACTGCAAGTGCCGTGACTTGCAGTCGCTCACATTGGGTGACTTCCTCTACTTTTTGCTAGGTGAGGAAGATGAAAGATCAAATTTTAGTGGTAGAAGATGACCGCGATATCGCAAGGTTGCTACAAATGCATTTACAAGAGCTATCCCTAGAAAGTCATCACGTCGGCAGCGCTGAATTAGCCTTACAACAGTTAGAAAAACACACCTATTCCCTCATTTTACTCGATATCATGCTACCGCAAATGGATGGCTTAACTTTATGCCGCAAACTCAAAGATCGCAGCCCCGAAACAAGTATTGTTTTATTGACTTCACGTAGCTCAGATATGGATCGGGTGCTTGGGCTTGAAATGGGCGCTGATGACTATATTTGTAAACCGTTTAACACCAGAGAATTGCAAGCTCGAGTCAAAGCGCAACTTCGCCATGTTCATTTATTGCGTAATAAACATCAGGCTGCAGACATAGCTAAAATCATCGAGTTTGGCCCTTTAATCATCAACCAGCAATCTCACGATGTCTTCATTTACCAAGAAACGCTCAGTTTAACGTCAACTGAATTTGATTTATTGAATTTTTTTGCATCACATCCCAATCAAGTTTTTAGTCGCACCCATTTACTCGATTCGGTGTGGGGATATCAGCACAGTGGCTACGAACATACAGTCAATTCTCACATTAATCGACTTCGCGCTAAGCTCGAACCTTATCAGCTTGATAACCTTATCGAAACAGTGTGGGGAGTGGGCTATAAACTGAGCCCAACCTCACTGACAAATTTAAGTTAACCACCATGTTAAATCGTCTTTCCTTATATCAAAAACTCGCCGCTTCATTGTTTTTAATATTCAGTGCCGTCATTGTATTAATTGTTAGCTGGAGCCAAACCCTCGAGCAAGTCTCGCAGCATCAAGCCCAGCAAAAGCTTCATTTGCAACTAGCTGAGCATTTAGTCGTTGATAACCCATTACTAAAAGAGGGGGTATACGATTACAATGCTCTGGAAAATTTGTTTCATACCTTAATGCTGCTTGGCCCTGCCTTTGAGTTTTATTTTGTCGACCCGAGCGGTGAGATCCTGACTTATTCTGCGCCAAAAGGAAAAGTAACCCGCAAAAAGGTCGATTTAGTGCCCTTACTGGCACTCATCGAGCATAACAACAAGCTTCCCATTTATGGCCAAGATCCACGCAACTTAGATAAAGAAAAGATTTTTTCAGTGGCTCCTGTTTATAGTCATGAAAATCAACAACAAAAGCACCTGCAAGGCTATCTATACATTATTATTGGCGGCGAAGCCTATGACACTATTTTTAGCCGCATTCAATCCAGCGATGCCCTGATGATCACTGCAATGTGGTTTTCTGCGGGTCTTGTATTTTTACTTTTGCTGCTTTTAGCCATCTTTCGCACATTCACTCAGCCCATTCAATCACTGGCTACACAACTGAAAAAAATCGAAGCTGCGCAATTTGATTTAACACAAGTTAAGTTAACGCCGTGGCCAAACAACACTCATAATGAAATTCATCAACTTGGCCGCAGCGTCAATCAAATGCTTGTTCGCATTGATAGTCAGTTAAAACAGCTTAAGCACAACGATGCCCAGCGCCGAGAACTACTGGCACATTTATCTCATGACTTACGCACGCCACTGGCCTCACTGCAAGGGTATTTAGAGCTGCTAAATCAAGCCATGCCAGAAGATGCCTGCGTACAACAGGCGGATTATTTAGCTATCAGCCTCAATAATGCCAAGCAACTCAAAAACTTAATTGATCAAATCTTTGAATTGGCGCACCTTGAGTCAGGTCAAGTAGCTATCAATAACGAACGCTTTAACCTCGGTGAGCTCATGTACGATTGCCTGGCTAAATTTGCCCTCAAAGCGGAACAAGCGGGTGTGACGCTAAAAGTGGAACCACATATTTGTGATTTTATGGTTTTAAGTGATATTGCCAAATTAGAACGCGTTTTGAGTAATCTAATTGACAACGCCCTTCGCCATACCCCATCAGGCGGTAGCATCACGCTCAGAGTGATCCCGCAAGGGCAAAAAATCAAACTACAAGTTTGTGATACTGGCACAGGCATCAAAGCAGAAGAAATCGATTATATTTTTGACGCCCGCTATCGCGCCAGCAACGCACAAGGGTGCAAAAAAACACATGGCGGCTTAGGTCTCGCCATTTGTAAGCAATTACTTAAATTGCTGCACAGCGATATTCAGGTGTATAGCCAATTAGGTAAAGGCACACAGTTTGAAATGCTCTTGATGAAAAGTTAAGTCCACGAGTTAAGCGCTGCTGATTACAATACAAGAGTCGACCCATTCAAAAACAGTCGACAGCCGATATTTACTCTCAACGCTAGGCTGTCTTAATGATGATTTAAACACATTCCTTTTTCAAAAAACGTGCAGCAATTAATAACACGGTTGCCATAGCGCTGGTTATAAGGCTTGTAACGATCACCCCAACCATTATCATCGGCGCATCATTACTTTGCGTCGGATTGATACGCTCAATGATGAGTGAAAAACAGTAAATGCTCACAAAAGGCAATAAGAGCAAAGTCGTCACTTGAGCTGCCTTTTTCTGAAAGCAACGAGCAAGTAGCGCAATAACAACGGCCAATGTGACAAGATATACATACGACATAATAATTTCCTTTTATAAATGTTTACTCAATATGCTGGATTACATCAGAGGTTTATTTCCAACATGAGTATTTACTCTACATCAACCAAAAAACGGGTACAATATTTTAAAATAAGGTATTTATAATACTAAAAAGCCAACCTCATGCTCTGAGGCTGGCTTTTAAACATGATTTAAAGCTAATTTTAAAGCGTGTTTTTCCCAGCTAAATCAAGAATAAACGCATACTCTAACGCGCTATCTTTTAAGCCTTTAAAACGGCCTGATGCACCACCGTGACCGGCCTCCATATCCACTTTAAACAAGAGTTTATTGTTATCCGTTTTATGCTCACGCAGCTTTGCGACCCATTTTGCAGGCTCAAAGTATTGCACCTGTGAATCGTGTAAGCCTGTTGTCACAAGCAAGTTTGGATAAGCTTGTTTCTTTACTTGATCGTAAGGAGAGTATGACAGCATGTAATCGTAATAAGTTTTATCATTAGGATTACCCCACTCATCATATTCATTGGTCGTTAGCGGAATACTTTCATCCAACATAGTGGTCACCACATCAACAAATGGCACATGAGCCGCCACACCTTTATATAATTCTGGCGCTTGATTGATCACCGCGCCCATTAGCAAACCTCCCGCACTGCCACCCACAGCAAAAACTTGATCTTTGCTTGCGTAACCTTGCGATGTCAGGGCTTTGGTGACATCAATAAAGTCATTAAAGGTATTTTGCTTGGTAAGCTTTTTACCATCATCATACCAAGGGCGACCGAGCATTTGTGAACCACGAATATGGGCTATCGCATAAACAAAACCACGATCAAGTAAGCTCAAACGCGTACTTGAAAATCTCGGCTCCATAGTTGCGCCATACGAACCATAGCCATATTGGTACAGCGGGTTAGTGCCATCTTGTTTAAACTTATCTTTGCGGTAAACCAATGAGACTGGCACTTCCACCCCATCACGCGCTTTAATAAAAATACGCTCTGATGCATAGTTGTCAGCATTAAAATCACCCAAAACCTCTTGCTGTTTGAGCTGATTTTTTTCACCGTTTACTAAATCAATATCGTAATGCGTGCCTGGGGTCGTCAAGCTGGTGTAATACACGCGCAATGACGGGTTATCCAGTTCCGAATTACCGTACATGTACGTAGCAAAAACTGGATCATTGAACGATAAGCTCTGCTCTTTTTGTGTAGTCAAATCACGCACTTTAATGCTGGTTTGGCCTTTTTCTCGCTCTTGATACACTAAGTGATTATTAAAAAGTGTAATCCCTTCAAGCTTAATATCGGCACGATGTGGGATCACTTCTTGCCAGTTGGCTTTATCGCCTAGCTGATCTTGATGCACTTTCATTAGGCGAAAATTCACCGCATCCCAATTGGTAGTGATGTAGTAATAATCACCCAATTTTGAGGCTTCATACTCTAAACCTTTTTCACGTGGAATTAAGCGCTGTGGCATGGCTTTGGGGTTATTGGCATCAATCACTGAGATGCCTGATGATTCAGTACTGCCATGGCTGATATAAATTACGCTGCCATCTTTGCTTTTACCAATACCGGTGTAGTAGCTATTGTCTGTTTCTTCATAGACTAATTGATCTTCACTTTGCGCCGTGCCTAATGTATGACGAAACACTTGATAACCCAGTAACGTTTGAGGGTCTTTTTTAATGTAATAAACCGTTTTATTATCGTTTGCCCAAACTACATCACCTTCAGTACCTTCCAGTACATCTGGTAGCATTGCCTTTGAGGTTAAATCTTGAAACCTAAGCGTATAAACACGGCGACTGACTTTATCTTCGCCATAGGCCATCAACTGCCCGCTTGGACTCACATCTAAACCAGATATTTGATAATAAGCATGATCTTTTGCCAGCTCATTCACATCGAGTAAAACTTCTTTATTGCTGCCTTTCACATCCGAGCTGCGCACATAAATGGGGTATTCATTATCACCGCGCATTTCAGTTGAGTAAAAATATTGGCCTTTTTTAACTGGCACTGAGTCATCATTTTTCTTGATACGCGCTTTTAACTCTTCAAATAAATCCGCTTGTAGTTTTTCTGTATGAGCAAGCTGAGCATTGGTGTAGTTATTTTCTGCTTCTAAGTGAGCCAAAATCTCTGGGTTTTCGCGTTTATCATCACGCATCCAGTAGTAATCATCAATACGTTTATCACCGTGTACTTCCATTTCAAATGGGACTTTTTTTGCAATCGGCGCAACGACTTGTTGAGCACTTGATGCAACAACTGCTGTTTGCTCGTTTTGTGTCACGGTTTGAGTAGGCGCTTTATCAGAGCACGCACTGAGTAACGCTAAAGAAAGAACTGTGAGTGAAAAAGGTAGAATTTTTGCCATGATGAGAGTTTATTCCTGTTATTGTTTTTCATCGAAATTTCATCATAGAACAGAGTCAGGCTTCATACTATAGACTGATGTAAATGGTTGTAAATTAGCTTGAGCGCATAAAAAAGGCCTATCGGTTTGATAGGCCTGTTTGAGTACTTAAATCACAGTATTATTTTTGCTTTCTGCGACGTAACCATGCAAATGGAGCCGCTAGCAATACAAACCAACCTAATGAACCTGAAGATTTTTCGTAAACCTTCGGCGGCTGTGGCAGCTCTGAAGCTTCGTCAGCTAAGTTATTAACATTAACAGTTATCATGGCACTCTCAGATACATTACCACGAGTATCAACAGCGACGACCTCTAGCTCAATTTTAGTCAAGCCAGCATCGTAGTCTAGTTGATCTGGGTTAGCGACATAAACAAAGCCACCAAAGCTATCAATGGTTACTGCTGATGACGTTGAGTTGATCAGGATATATTCAGATACTGGATTAGCCAGCGTTGCATCATAACTTACTTCCAAGTGACCAATGATATGACTTGAACTAGCATTTTCATCAACTGAGAACTCTGCATTCGCTAGAACTGGTGCAGTATTTACATCAGCCATTGGATTGACATTAATTGCTTTTGAGCCTGAATCAGACAACATAGTGAATTTAGCGCCAGATACGAGTAACTCTGCAGACTCACCTGGTGCCAACATTTCAATCTGGTTTCCAGTCGAGTTAACTAGTCCTGCAACTGGTTCTGATATAGCAAACGTATATAGTGCCGTTGCATCATCTACTGAATTAGCAGGGATTGGCGTCCAACTGTATTCTTCAGTACGGAAGCGTACATTTGCTTGAACTTTACCTAACTCTTCCGCAGTTAAACCAAAGCTACTTAAACAGCTTTGCACTGTGACAAAGTTATTACCCACTGTGTGGTAAGCATTACCAATGGCACCACTTGTTGAGCCGTAAGCATGTGTAAACGAAATAGCTGTACCAGGTTCAACATCGTAGAACCATTCTAACTGACCCGCTTGTGCTGTTACATCCCACACTCCATCTTGATCTAAGTCGAAATCAGCCATAAAGCCAGCCACATAAGTGTGAGTTATGCCTTTATCCATCACGAAAGTCGTAAATACTGCATAGCCTGAATCACAGAAAGTCGATGGTACTTCAATTGTCTCTATAGAAGCGCTCACTAAGTCAAAACGAGAGCCATCAATATCATCACTTGCGACAGTAGGCGCAAAGAAAGGTTCAAAATTAACAGCACCGGTATTTGTTAGCATGTGCGCTACACCATTCTCTGTTTTTTCAGGCATAACACTGACTGATGCAGCTGCTTTTGGTAATACATGATAAACAAGATGAAATGCTTTTTCACCACCTTCACTGAAGTTTAATGCACCATCTAGTTCTGATGTTGTTAATAACTCAGTGGCTGCAACACTGCCAACATTGCTTGAATCAAGCATCCATTCAGGTAGTTTAGCTGGATCAATTGTTGCCACTACATCAAATGATACGGTTTGACCTGCAGGTACAGTAACTGAAGCAGGGTAAGTCATACTTAATGCACCACGTTCGACATCATCAGCAAAGCGCTGCTCTAATGATAAGTCATACGTTTTTGCGTCATTAGAGAAATTCTTGATTTCAACCGTTTTGACCATTTCTGTAGTTTCAGAAATGTTCACCAGACCAAAAGACAAAGCAGCCTGTTTTGTATCTTTAGCCCAAGCAGCAACAGGTAACATTGCAGCTTTCTCAACGTCAACTAATCCAGAACCAATATAGCTGATAGGAGCCATTGCTGTATCAGGATTGATTTCTCGAGGTTCCATTGTTACATCAAGGTTAGCAGCATTCATTAATGTTGCTTTTAATTCAAGTGCATTACGCTCAGGTAATGCTTCTTTTAATAGACTCATTGCCCCTGCGGTAATTGGGCCTGAGAAAGAAGTACCTGTTGCACCTGAAAGACCATCTCCTAAACCAGGGTGAGCTGTCATTATATTTACACCAGGAGCAGTAATTTCAGGTTTTAAATAACCATCCATTGAAGGTCCACGTGATGTAAACGATGCAATTGCACCTGCACCATTTTTCAACTCAACTTTAATATTAAACTCTGGATTTTCTGCCTTCAAAGCCATGCCAGCAGCATAATTAACACCAACTGAAGGTATGGTTACAGCATCGCTTGAGCCACCCATAGGGGCCGGTGTACCATCATCAGTGTTATTAGCAATAATAACAAACGCAGCACCTTTAGCTTGAGCAACTAAAACTTTAGTAACAAAAGCACAAGCACCACGGTCGATTACAACGGCTTTACCTGTAAAATCAATGCCGTCTGCAAAGTCTGTACATGCTGTTTGGTTTTCTGAAGGATAAACCACTTCAATTGTGTCATTACTAAACTCAAATGCGACATTGGGACCAAAACTTGCTGGTTGAATTACAGTCTCTTCACCACCAATAGTCCCTGATGATACTTTAGTTTGGTCTGTTGGGTGGGTCATTGCCCCTACTGATAATGCGTTTTCTGTTGTACTTGGACCACCAACAATAAATGGATAAGCACCATCATTACCTGCAGATATAACTAAGTTAGTGCCTAACTTAACAGCTTGGTTAATAAACAACCCAACTGCATCTAATGCTTTGTCACCGTAATCTCCACCTAAAGACATATTGACTACATCAACACGATCTCTGATGTCACCATCGTTATTTGGATCCATTGCATTTTCAAGCGCTAAAATTTGTGCTAAGCCTGAACACCCTGAATTACATACAGAATAAACATATAAATCAACGTCAGGAGCTATACCCGTAACTGAATGAGAAACATGCGTACCATGATTTGTGTTTACATCAATTGGATCCGCATCATAATTAACATAGTCGTAGCCACCCTTTACTTGACCTTGTGGCCAAACAACAGCTGAAGGATCACTAACTGCTTCGGCATAAGCCTCTTCTGTTCCTGCACCGCCAAAAGCAGCATGAGTGTAATCAACGCCAGTATCTAATACTGCTACTTTGACACCAGCCCCCTTAGCTATACCGCCAGCAACTAATGGCGTGGCTTTTACGTAATCAGCGCTATCAGCAACATCAAGTTCAAAATCATAGACAGGATAGATATCGTCAACTTCAGGTAAGGCTAATAGCTGCTCTAATTTATCTTGGTCACCTTTTACAATGATTGAATTGACTAGCTTGCTTGTACGAGCAAGTACCGTCAAGTCAAGATCCATAGACTGAATGGATGTCTCAACTTTAGTTTGCAGTGATGATATTTCAGATAGTGCTACAGATTTGCCACCTAATGATTTTTGTGCAAGAGCATTACCATTTAATTTAACGACCCAGCTTTGAACTTCACGCTTAATTGATGAATCTTTTTTTGAAGCTTGTGCTTGAACTGGCTTTTGATTCTTTTTGTTGTACTGTTCAAATGTTGCAGAACTAACACCTTGAGCTGCCAACATCACACTTGTAACAGCTAAAGCAATAGCTGATTTTTTCATGATTCCCTGAGACATACTTAAACCCCTAAGTAGTTTGTTAATTATATGTAGAATAATTTGCAGGTAGTCACTATATAATCGCCCCCCATCACAAAGCAACAATTTAGAGACAAAAAAACACAATAAAAAAACATTTAATTAACAGGTAAAATCTTACACATAACAAAATCCAGCTAACACACTATTATTTATCAATAATCATGAATTAACCGGCATAAAAAAAGTCCAAAATGATTTTGATCATTTTGGACTTTTTAAACGCCGACTAACACGTGATGCCGACAGATTTACTCAATCATTAAAAAGCTTGGTTTAAGTTTTCTAATTTCTCTAACTTCACCGCTTTCACTAAACCAGAAGCGGCAATTTTTCCTTGAAGCTGCGTAAGGTCAACCTGACTCACAGGCTTCACTATCACAACATCAATATTGAGATCTTTCACAACAGCCAAATTAAACTGCTCTAATAATGCGTTTAGGTTTGACTGATCATCAACACGCACTGCAAAGTTACCAGTTACAACTGCAAATCCACCAGAAATATGATTTTTCATCACATCTCCTGCAAATAATCCCTCTTCATTTGCTGCGCTAGAGCGCGCTGATTTAACGAGTGCGTATTCACCTTGCTGCCCAATCACTTCACTAGGAGTAGCCAAAAACTCAGGGACTGCCTTCATATCCTGTACTTTTTTGTAACCATCAGAGATCTGTTGGCCATCATGTTTAAAGTCACTAGCTTTAAATGTAGGTAAGCTTACATTCGCATGAGCGTGAGTCGTGCGCTTAAACTCAGCAGGCAGTTCTGTTGCCAATGATTGAAATGCAATAACCGACACAGCTAAACCACTCGAAAGAGTGAGTATATTTTTAAATTTCATAATCTTAATTCCTTACTCTACACGACCCGTTACACGAACACCCCAACCTTCGAGAACAGAAGGTGCGTCATTTGGGAATACAACACTTACTTGCTGATTACCATTGCTGTAAACAATTTGCTCAGGGTTAGCAACATCCACTACTTTTACCGTCCACTCACCCTTACTGCTTTCACCATAAAAGGCATGCGATAAAAAGCTTACACTTGGGCTATGTATGTAGCCATTTAAGTAATAATAAGAGCTTGCAATAGCTGGAGTTAAGTTTGCTTGACCTGATGACAAGATGATTGCCTTAGTACCAGAAGGTGAGGTCACTTCAATCGCTAAATCGGTAGCCGCTGATGACTGAATATCACCAGGGATTTGCTCATGGCTATAATCAGAGCGCGTTTGAGGATTTGCAATCGTGAAGCTAAATTGCATTGCCTCTACGGTTAGATCTGCATCAACCACCATTGCATGCGTAGCGCCTTCGACCGAATTATTCGGCACTGTTAATGCTAAAGACTCACCTACCGATACAAACTCAGCTCCAGCTTCACCCACGACAATATCAACAGCTTGACCATTAAAGTACCAATCACTTTGTACTTGTGGTGAAAGGGATGTAAAGTTTTTAGCCATTTTTACAGCTTCGCCTGCATTGACACGACCTAAACCATAAAAGTTATTAAATTTATAACCCGCCGCGTTTTCAACCCAACCTAAGTGCGCCGTAAAATCACCATCAGCAGTCATGCGGATGATTGGGGCATTGTCAGGATCTGTTTGTGATGCTGTTGTCGCTAAAACATGTTTAATATCGCGCGCCGTTAATGCAGGATTCGCTTCCATGACAAGCGCAACAACCCCTGAAGTATTCGGAGCTGCAGAAGACGTCCCGTTCATACTATTGGTATAATTACAGCTTGGGTTAAGTGGATGACCTGGAGCATCAAAAAAGTGATAACTGTATGCAAAACCTGCTGGAGTACCCCAAAATTGGCCGTACAAGCTATCCATGAAACTCAAGAAAGGAAAACCTGATGAACCATTTAAACATGTCATGTTGTCAGTGGTGATCATCGCAGGTTCCCACTTACCATTTTCACCAGCCGGTGCGGTAACAAATAAGCCACTGCCTGATGTAGAATAACTCGTACGCTTACCGTTGGCTTTTAATGCGCCAACAGTGACATGGTTTAAGCTTCTGTTTGATGCTGATACATTCATATCAATACAGCCTAAACCTAATTCATTGGTGCCAGCCGCTTTACAAAAATTACCATCACTGTGACGGCCTGATTCAAAATCATTACCTGAGGCATTGACACTGATTGCCCCTTTACCGTTACGAAGGATTGTCGGCGCATAAGATGTCATCATCTCTTCGATTTGATCATCTGGTAAAAATAACGCTGGGGTATAACCATAGCTGCGGTTAAATAATACTTCTTCGTCTGTGGTGATGCCACTACCAGGAAGACCATTAACCAGTGCTTGTACAGTAAAGTCGCCCTGATTTGTCTTGCTATGAATAAAGTTCATTCCGATTAGTTGCGCATCAGGAGCCACACCGCGCCCCCCTTTTCCGTTCCAGCCTTCAGCAGCAATCAAGCCAGCAACAGCAGTACCATGATCACTGTAATCACCAAATGATTGGTAAATACCATCTTCAGGAACTGGTTTTGTTGGATCCGTTTGATCAAATGCACCTGGATTAAAGTTAAGCGAACGATATGGAACAACGTTATCATCTAGATCTTCATGACGAATTTCTAAACCAGAATCAACCACAACAGCAATTACACCTTGACCAGTTACGCCTTGCTGATACGCTTCAGCAACATTCATATCTGCGCCAACAAGTGTCAGATTTTCATTAAAATAATCCAGACGCGATTGTTTATAGGCAGCAATCTCTTCATCTGTTTCTAAACCGTTCGCTTTAGCATTCGCCTCTAAAAACTCATCACTACGAGCAAAGGCGCGCTGACCAGTATTGCGAAGATGCCATTGTTCATTCGCTAATGGGTCACTCTCAACACCTGAAATATTGATTTTTGCAGAGGCTGATTGGCCATTTGCTGTTACTGTGTAATCAATTGAAGCATCTTCACCAGTTAAAGAAGTGTAGGTAAAGTCACGTCCATCCAAGGCCAATATACCGTGGCTAAAGTGATACACGCCTTCAATAGCGCTAACAGTTTCGCCATTCTCAGCAAAACTAAAGCTAAGTGCATCGCCATTAGAATCAACAGCTTTCAGTGAGTCTTTTACTGGAACCCAATGTTTTAAGTTAGCTAACTCAACATTATTTGCGCGAGGTGGCACATCTTTTATTTCTACTTTTTTGTCGTTATCACCGCCACAACCTGACAGCGTTATCATGATGGCTGCTGACAGTGCAGACATTTTAAATACTGAATGTTTCATAAATTCCCTAAGATTTTATTATTTTGAGCCTGAGCAAGGTACACCGCACGAAACAGACTTACAACACGCTGTTTACAATGGTTTTCAAAATTATCTCATGACAAAAATAATCAACAGACGTAGATCAATTGCAGACCCATTTCAAACAAGGCATAGTGAGATGAGATTAATAAAGGCAGATACCATGACTCCTGACGCGCTAAACATCCTTACAATGGCAAAACTCATCCAAACGGCAGTTGCTCCGGTATTTTTAATTACCGGAGTCGCGGCCACATTGGGTGTTTTATCAAACCGATTAGCCCGGATTACCGACCGAGCTCGTCAACTAGAAAAAAAAGTCCGTACAACCTCAGATGACACTTTAAAAAATCTCTTAACAAAAGAATTAAGAGCGCTTTGGAAACGCGCCCGCTGTATCCATATATCATTTAGCTTGAGTGTACTGAGCGCATTACTCGTCTGTACCGTTGTAATGGCCTTATTTGTGAGCCACTTACTGTCGATGAATTTAAATATAACCATCGGCATTAGCTTTGTCGGGGCCATGCTATTGTTAATTTTTGCGATGCTCTCTTTACTGGTTGAAGTCTTTCTCGCCACTCGCTCAATGCGCAGAGGTATGATATTTACTCATATCGACCTTGATGATTAGGGACTTATATGGACTATAATTTCTGTCATTATGTTAAGGTAATGTATTAAACGCATTTTATTGCAGCCTTTGCATGCTTAGGGTAAAAAGGTTTGTTAAAGTTAATAATAATTAGTTCAGGGGTGAATCAATGAAAAAAACACTTATTTTATTAGGCGCGTTACTGAGCGCTCCCACTATGGCTAACACTGTATTTGAAGAACCAGCTGACGCGATTGAATACCGTCAAGCAGCCTTTTCAATGATCCGTGTTCAGATCAGTGATATGGGTGATATGCTCAAAGGCGCAGTTCCGTTTGATGCAAAACGCTTTCAAATGCGTGCTGATAATGCTGCTGCATTATCAAAAATGCCATGGGAAGCATTTGGTCCAGGTACTGACAAAGGCGAGACCAGCGCATTAGCAGCTGTATGGTCACAAAATGACGAGTTCATGAAAAAAGCGACTGCCTTTCAAGATTATGCAGACAAGCTAGCCGTTGCAGCGCAGTCTGGCGACAAAGCTGCCATTGGTAAAGCTTTTGGCCCATGGGCTAAAGGCTGTAAAGATTGCCATAAAACCTTTAAAGATTAAGTTTTTGTTTTAAAAATAAAAAAAGCGCCTAAGGCGCTTTTTTTATTACCTATTCGTTTAACCGAGTAAAGTTTTAAGCGACTCTAGCCCCCAAGTCGATAATATGATGGCTTCAAGAACCAACCACATCACAAAAGCGACCCATCCCGATTTCATATTAATTGCTTCTTGCTCGCTTGTGACCGCAGTAGTCGTATTCATTTTTCCAGTGATCATCGCCTTGACCAATGGCTTGCCACGTAAACGATAAATAACAATGGCCACAATGTGCAAACCTATCGCAATCAATAATCCATCAAAAATCAACCGATGCAAACTACTCGCAAGCTCCACCCAAGATGAATCAACAACTGAAACCAAAGGACCGTCCGTCAAAATATCATCCGTTGTCATCAACCCACTGACAGCTTGTGCCAAAACCAAAGTAAAAAACAATAACACCATATAACTGCCAGCAGGATTATGACCTATGGTTTGTTTGCCATATTTGATTGACTGCCAGACCGCTTTTGGCCCATGAAATAAATGGCTCAGTTTTGCTGTATCACTGCCTATCAGGCCCCAAATTAATCGTGTCGAGACTAAGGTCAGCACACTGAATCCCGCGATAAAATGAATCGCCATCCACCCTTCTTCACCACTGAAGTAAAGTAAAGCAATTAGACTGACTAACGCCCAATGAAAAAAACGGACAAAGCCATCCCAAACTTTAATCTGTTGTGTGTTATCTGTATTCATATTTCAAATCTTGTAATCAAACCTATTTTTATAGTGCCATGAACAACTGTGATTGCCTATTAAGACGCGATTAACTCGCTGATATTTTCGTCGTATTGCGCAATTTTCTACAAGCTTTGTCGATTCGCTTCGATATACTGAAAGTCAACTAACCAATCGGATGAGGCGCGGATGAGTTCAGAGCAAACACATTTTCACTACCATGCAGATCTCAATGGCTTAGAAGTATTACAAGCAAGTTTTAAGCAGCAAAACTTTTCTCGTCATTGCCATGAAGGCTACACCATTGGTTTGATAGATTGCGGCGCGCAGAAATTTTTCCGTAGTGGTCACGACCATATCGCCCCGAAAAATAGCATCATATTAGTGAATGCCGATCAGGTGCATAATGGTCAAACAGCCACAGAGCATGGCTGGTCTTATCGCGCCATGTACCCAACCCCACAGCACTTTGAACAACTTGCACATCAGCTCAGTGGCACTCGCTGTGGCGCACCCTATTTTAATCAAGCTGTCTTGCAATCTCCTACACTTGCAAGCCAACTTCATATTTTATTAGAAGCGCTCACCGAGCCTAGCAACACCTTACTTAAAGAGAGTTTGTTTCATACCTTTATGGTGCAACTAATGCTTGCCAGTCAACACACGCCTCGTTCACTCAAACAAATGCCTAACAACGCGAATCTCAGTCGTTCAAAACAATTTTTAGATGAATACTGCACACAAGAGATAAGCCTAGAGCGACTGGCCACATTATGTCATTTAAGTCCTTTTCACTTTTTACGTCAGTTTAAAAAGCAGTTTTCACTCACTCCGCACGCATATCAAATTCAGCGGCGCTTACACAAAGCCAAACAGTTACTCAAACTAGGCAGTACAGTAATAGATACCGCACAGGCTTGCGGTTTTCATGACCAAAGCCATTTTCATCGTCACTTTAAAGCCAATCTCGGAGTGACTCCAGGTCGATATAGCCAACTCTTTAAAATACAAAAGGTAAAATGAATGAAAAAAGCACTCTTAAAAGGCTTTTTGGACATGCTGCCGCTCAATTTAGCCGTCATCCCATGGGGAGTCCTCTGCGGATCCTTGGCCATTCAAAATGGTTTCACTGCCGTTGAGACTCAACTGATGTCTTTACTGGTTTTTGCTGGTTCTGCGCAATTAGTTGCCATTGAGTTGATTAGTCAACACACCCCTTTAATGACGATTTTATTTACCACCTTTATTATTAGCTCTCGGCATTTTTTATATGGTTTGAGTATTCGCCATAAAGTTATCGCACAGCCATTGCACTGGCGCCTTCCGATAAGCTTTGTACTTACGGATGAGCTTTTTGCGTTATCACACCATCCAAAAGCCTATCAAACAAAAACTCGATTAATTTACGCCCTCAGTGCAGGGTTTAGTTTTTATATCTGTTGGAATCTTTGGACTTTTCTTGGCATTGTCGCAGGCTCATTATTACCTGATCTCACCAATATGGGGCTCGACTTCGCCATTGCGACCACTTTCATCGCCTTGGTGATACCAGGAATTAAAAGCTGGCCGATTTTTGTTACTGTATGCAGCGCTGGGGCTGCTGCAGCATGGTTTAAAGCCCTAGGGTTCGAACTCTGGTTAGTTGGGGCAGCTTTACTGGGCATGAGTGCAGGTTATGGTTGCGAGCGATTAATTAAAAAATATAAGGCGGTATCATGCTCACAACTATCCTCTTAATGGCCTGTGTCACTTTTGTTAGTCGATATTTATTTTTACACCGCGCTCTCCCTTTTACAGTAGGACAAAAACTACAACAGTTTTTAAGCTACAGCGCGCCTGCGGTGCTGACCGCAATTTGGGTGCCGATTGTGTTATTAGAAGATGGGGCGTTAAACCTTACTTGGCATAATCCTTATATTCCAGCAGCAATAGTCGCCATTGCCGTGGCAGCCAAAACAAATAATATTTACTACACATCACTGGCTGGATTAGCAGTCTTCTTTTTATTACGCTAAGAGCTTAATTACTTCGTTGCACAAAAAAGCCCAAATGCAGCTGCTTTTGGGCTTGTTAATCTTGATGCTGTTATTTACAAACTCGCAAGTAAAACAGCTTTGCTTTTGGCAAGCGTCACATCTTGATGCTCACCTAAAGCTGTCATGCCATGGCGCTCAAGTTGCGCAACAATAGTATCGGCAACTTCAGCTCCTAGTTGATAATCACTGAAACGAGTTGGCATTTCAACACTATGGAAAAACGCTTCGGTTTTTAATATTGCTTGATCTATCACGCTATCAATATCAGATTGTTCGTCTGATTTTGGTGTTAACTGCCATACACGCTGCGCATACTGCAATAATTTACCTTGTTTGACTTGGCGTTGCTCAGCCAGCATTCTAGGTAAAACAATGGCTAATGTCTGAGCATGATCTAGTCCATATACCGCAGTAATTTCATGACCCAACATATGTGTAGACCAATCTTGTGGTACACCCGCACCAATTAAGCCATTTAATGCCATTGTTGCTGCCCACATCACATTGGCGCGCACATCATAATTTTGCGGCTCACTGAATACCTTTGGACCTTCTTCAATTAAGGTCAATAACAACCCTTCTGCAAACCTATCTTGTACCTTCGCATTCACATCGTAAGTCAAATACTGCTCAACAGTGTGAACGAATGCATCCACAATGCCGTTAGTTAGTTGACGCTGAGGCAATGAAAAAGTCACATTTGGATCGAGTACAGCAAATTTTGGCTGCACAAATGGGCTAGCAAAAGGCAATTTATCGTTTGTATCTAGGTTTGATACCACACTAAAAGTATTCGATTCTGAACCAGTTGCCGGTAGCGTTAAAACAACACCTAAAGGCAGTGCCGCTTTGATTTCGGCGCCTTTTGCTAAAATATCCCATGGCTCACCATCAAATAACGCAGCTGCGGCAATAAACTTACTACCATCAATCACTGAGCCACCACCAACAGCTAAAACATAATCAAGCTGATGTTCTTTAATTAACGCCACCGCCTTCATTGTGGTTTGATAGCTAGGATTTGGCTCAATCCCTGAGAACTCTTGCCAAGTATGATCTTTCAATGCCGCAACAACCTGATCATACACACCATTAGATTTAATGCTGCCACCACCATAAGTCATTAATACTTTCGCGTCTTTCGGAATTTCATCAGTTACCTGTGCAATTTGCTCGGCACCAAAGTGAATTTGCGTACTATTTACAAAACTAAAATTTAACATGGCCATCCTCAGGATTTAACGGTATTGATATTTTCAAAAATCAAATTGTAGCTGGCAATCACAAAATGATAAGACGTAATTATGCGAATCAGTTTTGCACAGCTGCAACAATAAATGCGTTACACTACATATATCGCACTTTCATCAATAATAAAGATTAGGTTATGTGGCAAGGTATTGAAGAATTTTTCCATGTCGTCGAACAAGGCAGCTTCACATTAGCAGCCAAACATATGGATGTGTCAACGTCACACATTAGCAGACAAATTAGCCAGCTCGAACAACGGCTTGGCACTGAATTAATCAAACGCACCACCCGCACAATTCATCTCACCGACGCTGGTCGCCAATATGTCACAAAACTTAAGGCCATTCGCCAAGAGTTGCTTGATGCCAATGCGCTATTGCAAGGGGATCAACAATCACCCATTGGGCATATTCGTATCACAGGTGCAGGAGAGTTTGTGGCTCGCACCGTGGCACCTTTATTAGCCGAGTTTATAAAACGCTACCCACAAGTCAGCATCGAGATGGACTTTAGTAACCGCAATGTCAATTTAATTGAAGAAGGATTCGATCTTGCTATTCGCTTTGGTCGTATGCAAGATTCTAACTTAATCGCCAGACCACTTACGCAACGAGCCATGACGCTTGTTGCAAGCCCTGAGTACCTAGCCTCTTATGAGGCACCGACTCATCCCAAGCAACTCAAAGATCATAATTGTCTCATCGCTATCGGTAATCGCTGGCGGTTTAAAATCGACAACAAAATCGAGGAAGTGAAGGTACAAGGGAATTGGCGCAGTAACCATGGTGATGCCTTGATGCATGCATGTTTAGCTGGCTTAGGCATCGCGCACCTTGCACAAGACTTAGTTGCTGATTATCTGCAAGCTGGCAAGCTTTGCTCATTGCTAAATGAATATCAAGTCACCGATAACGCGACTTGGTTAGTGTATCCACGTAAAGATCTAATGCCCCATCGCATTCGATTATTGATAGAATTCTTGACTGAACATTTTAGCCAAGTTAGATAAACACCATTAAAATCAAATAAAAAGAAAGAAGATGACAAACATTTATCAATTTAAAAGCACCAGCCTACAAGGCGCACCTATCGATTTTTCGGCCTATCAAGGAAAAGTTGTACTGATAGTCAATACAGCCAGTCAATGTGGACTGACACCTCAATACGAAGGGTTAGAAACCTTGTATCAGCAATATAAAGATCAAGGACTGGTAATACTCGGCTTCCCATGCAATCAATTTCGCCAACAGGAGCCTGGAAGCGCAGAAGAAATAGCCCAAGGTTGTTTGATTAATTATGGCGTTAGCTTTCCTGTAATGGAAAAAGTGGATGTAAATGGCGAACACACCGACCCTATTTTCAGTTACCTAAAAAACGCGTTACCGGGGACTTTCGGGAAATGGATTAAGTGGAACTTTACGAAGTTTTTAATTGCAAGAGACGGGCAGCCGTTAAAACGCTATGCACCCACAACGACACCACAAAAAATAGAACAAGATATTAAACAAGCACTCGCACAAACAAGCCTCAATTAAGCATACGAAAAAGGGGCTTTACAAGCCCCTTCTCATCAAATTCTAGTCATTTAAATAACTGTCGAAATCATCGTCACCGAGATTCTTTCTTAAGCGCTTTTGCTCTAAGTAATCATCGATTTTGCGTTTTACTTTACGCTTTTGATTGTCGTTTTGTGCCTTGTTGCTTGGCTCAAAATCATCATCGCTATCGAAAGCGTCATCAAAATCGTCATAAGAATACGTTTTACCCACACCTATCTCCAAAAACAGGAATTTATACAGTTAACTTCTAAGTTGAATAAATAGCGCCAAATTAAAATTTAGCAAAGAAAAATATTTTTATCGTGTTGATGAAAATATCAAATCGAAATAGTTAAATTCATCATTTTAACTAAAAAGTAGTCAATTACATCACTCAATCTAAACACTCAATATCAGCTAAAAAACATAACAACATGAAAAATAATAAAAAATTATTTTGGCATTGATATTGAAAAGATAACGTCAACAAAGCAGCCAAACGAACAAACAACAGGAAACGCAATGATGAAATCAATTATTTTACTCAGCTCAGCTTTAATGGTCGGACCCGCAATGGCGCACTCAAATGTTGATGGCCTTACCGTATCGTCTGAATCATGCAATATCGATATCCAACAAACACTGAAAATCTCTCCCAATATACTTGAGATTGAAAACAACGATCATCAAGTCATGCAAATTGACCAGCAAGGTCGTTTATTCATTAATCAGCAAGAAGTCGATGTCACATCCGCTCAACAAACAATGCTGATGCAATATGCCGATGGCTTACGGGCAAACATGCCACAAGTCGCCGAAATTGCTTTAGAAGGGGTAAAGATCGCAGGTATCGCACTTGATGAAGTTGGCACCGCATTTGGCTTACACAACACAGATAGCATGACTCGCTTGATGGATGAAGTCTCTGTCAAAATTAATGAAAGCTTTTATCAAGATGGGTCGTTTGTCATAGATCAAAGCAACTTTACCAATATTGAAAATCACTTTGATGAGCAATTTGATCAAGAAATTGAGCGTGCGATGGAAGAAGCCGTAATGAATTCAATTGGTAGCTTACTCGTCTCTCTCGGCTCTGAGTTACTAGGTGCTGGCGGAAATATGGAAGAATTCGAAAACCGCATGACACGTATGGGTGAGCAAATTGAACTTAAAGTTGAAGCGCAAGCACATCAACTTGAAGCGCGTGCCGATGCACTTTGTGGCTCGATAGAGCAACTCGCGCAGACCGAAAAAACACTGCAACAAAGCTTACCTATCTTAAAAGGGTATGATTTATTCGCTGCCAACCACCACTAAAAAACGGTACTCAACAGCAAGTCTTGTCAGTCATCAGCAAGCAGCATTCGGCCACATTAAGTGGCCGATTGTTTTTTCATTTGCAGCGATGCGGCAAGCTCCCCCAGTTTTATTAACGCGCGCTCAACCTCGTCGCGCCATGGCAAACCGTAACTTAAACGAACGCAGCGCTGATACTTATTGCTCGCAGAAAACATGCTGCCAGGTGTAATACTAATATTATACATTAAGGCAAGATGAAACAGCGCAGTTGCATCAATCCCCGCAGGGAACTCCACCCACAGCACACATCCTCCTTGCGGATCGCTCACGCAAGTTCCTGCCGGAAAATGCTGCAATACAAAGTGGATCATCCGCTCTTTATTTGAACGTAAAATTTGCCGCAATTTGACCAAATTCCGATCGTAATCTCCGCTTGCTAAAAATTCAGACAGCGCCCACTGATTCAATAATGGTGAAGAGCAGCTAAATGCGCGCTTTAAACCTAACGCTTTTTGCGCATAACGACCAGCGATTAACCAACCGATACGATAACTCGGGGCCGCTGTTTTAGAAAAAGAAGCACACGAAATCACCAATCCTTTTTTGCTGTAATATTGCGCGGGTTTGCCTCGTGGGCCATTAAAATACAAGTCACCGTAGACATCATCTTCAATGAGAACCACATCATGAGATTCAAGCAACGCCACTAAATCAGCGCGGTTTTGTTCTGGCATCAATGATCCGACAGGATTATTCAATGCGGTTGAAAAAACACAAGCCGTGATCGTGTGTTGTTGTAGTGCGTTACTTAAATCTTCAAGCCAAATACCTTTTTCGCTACAAATTGGAATCTCAATGGCTTTAAGGCCCAAATTTTCAATCAGCTCAATGATGCCAAAATAGGTCGGTGACTCAATAGCAATCACATCACCGGGTTTTGCAACACATTGCAAAGCAATCGCTAATGCTTCTTGCGCGCCATTTGTGATGATTAACTCATCAAAATCGACCCCGATACCGACATCTAAATATCGATAAATAAGCTGCTTTTTTAACGGGGCAAACCCATCCATGGCACCATAATTGATACCTTGATGACCAGACATTGTCATCACCCTGCGCATAGTACGTGCTAATGCTTTATCGGTCGAACGGGCGGCAATCGGGTTGGCAATACCAAAAGGGATCACACCTTTACGATGTATAGCTTCATACACTTGTTCAATGAGTGATTGTTTGTTGACCGCTATCGGTTGTGATGAAAGGCGACGACGTTTGGGTTTATCATACTGTGAATCCATCGCTTTTAAGAAATAACCTGATTTCGACTTTGCTTCTATCAGTCCTTGTTGCTCTAACTCTAAATAAGCTTGTTTAACAGTAGGAATACTGACATTTAATTTCGCTGCCATATTTCGTAGCGAAGGCAATTTCTGCCCCGCTTGCAAAGTATTTTGTGCTTTCATCTCACGAATGAGCTGTGCTACTTGCTGATATAAGAATTCTGTTTTTTCACGATTAACAATAGTCGACATAAGCGCAAATCTGTATAGGTTACATTTTCATTTATCTGTATATGTTAACTATACACAGAAACGTTAAACTTCCCACCATCTCCCCTAAAAAAGACTAATTACGCTATGAAAACGACTTTGCTCTACCTGGTGACTGTGCTGATTTGGGGCTCAACTTGGTTTGCGATTGAGTTCCAACTTGGTGATGTTGCTGTTGAAGTGTCATTATTCTACCGATTTGCACTCGCTGCGGCATTGATGTGGATCTTTTGCACAATCAAAAAACTCCCCATGCGTTACCCTGTTAAACAACATGGTTTTTTTATCCTGCTGGCAGTGTTTAACTTTGGTGCAAACTATTTAATCTTGTACTGGGCACAGGCTTATTTGACCTCAGCCATGACGTCTATTGCATTTTCACTGCTGCTATTGATGAACATCATTAATACACGAATCTTTTTTGGTAAGCCCATTGCACTGCGTATTTATCTGGGTGCGTGTCTGGGTGTAATCGGGATCATTGTACTGTTTTGGGCTGATCTGGCTGATTTAACGTTTTCAAATGGTGCGGTGATTGGTTTACTTTTATCACTGGCCGGCACATTCGCCGCTTCTATTGGCAATATGATTAGTGTTCGCAATTCCCATGCACAGATCCCTGTTTTGCAAGGCAATGCATGGGGCATGTTGTACAGTGCGGTTTTATTATTGATTTATATAAACCTCACTGGTGCCCAAATGTCGATATCGACCACCCCGAGCTACCTGATTTCACTTATTTACTTGTCTGTATTTGGCACTGTCATTGCGTTTGGCTGCTACTTTGCATTACTCAAAGAAATTGGGCCTGAAAAAGCCAGTTATGTGATTGTGTTATTTCCATTGGTCGCAGTGGTGTTAAGTACATACTTTGAAGGATTTATTTGGACTAACAATACGATTCTTGGTTTCAGCTGTGTGTTATTAGGCAATGCCATAGTGCTGACACCGGTTCAAAAGCTCAAGGCGCTGTTCGGCTCATCCCCAGTGAGTGTTGTAAAAGCGCACTAACCAAAAGGGCTTCGGCCCTTTTTTACGGTGCCTGTAATTTAAGACCATTAGGAATGACCTCGATTATAGCTGGCGTATACCCAATAAATTCGCCATCAGCTTCAATAGCTAACCCTGACGTATCGACTTTGAACTCTGCTGCATCACAGGTATTAACGGCACGAGCCCGCAAATGAGTCCCAAAATACACTTTGCTTAAATAGAGTACTTTTTTGAGCATGCTCAGCTCTTCGATCATCACACAATGTAAATGGCCACTTGAAACCTGCGCTAACGGAGCTATCTTCATGCCACCTGCAAAATATTGGCCGTTGGCAAACACCGTCATGAAATTTCGATAACTGCGCTCTCTTCCTAAAAATTGCAATGCAATAAAAGCTCCCTTATAAACAACAAGTTGCTTTAATGCTAAACGTAAATAATGCAACTGAGACCAAACCGTTCGCTGATAACGCCCTTGACTCGCCACCACCGCGCCATCAAAACCGATCCCGGCAATGTTAATAAATCGCCGTTGATTTATCATGCCAAGATCAATGGATTGCACGCGCTCTGAAAAAACGGCTTGCTTAAATTGCGCCACAGACCAACCTAATCCTCGAGCAAAATCATTACCTGTGCCACAAGGTAGCAGCGCCAAAGGTAAGTCAAAACCGGCCATCGCATTGACTGTAAGATGCAGTGTGCCATCCCCTCCTAAAACCACTACTTTGCTACAATGCGGTAACTGTTCAGAAAAATAATGCTGATTCTCGTCCAGATCTACGTGAGTTTCGTAAAACACATAGTTCAATTTCCTCACAGCCAACTCATGCAATAACCAATTAAGTAATTGCCGCTTTTTGGCATGATAAAATGGGTTGGTAACGATTAAATAAAGATTAGCCTGCACTTGATTAGATTTCTTAACCGATAATAAAACTTTTTTAGCATACCGAGTTGCATCACAAATGCGACCTCTTTTGACGCATAAACATTTAGTTATGCACTTTTACAGCGTTAAAACCTACTTTTATTCATAAAAAAACGCTAATTATTCACCACGAAAAGACAAGAGACATTCATTAGATTTTTTCATACCTAAAAAGTAAATATTCTCATTAGTAAAGCAAGATAATTGTGTGCAAAATAGTCAACAAGTTATCCAAACCAAGACGAGAAAAGTAATGACATCAGTAAACATAAATGCACAAAGCCAAGGCATCAGCCAAGTCACAAAAAGCAACAGCAAGCGTGCTAAGTTAATTTTAAAATTAAACAGTTACGGAAGAAAACTCGCATTAGCCAATGCAGTAAAATACAAATAAAAAGTAATCCCTATGTTACTTTTCTTGACGATGCAATCTCGTATAAGTGAATGATTAAAACCCAACCATTTTATTCATTCACCGTACATGCTAATTGATTGCATCTTCATTATTTTATTTAAGGGCAAACTCACCCAAAACCAGTTAAGTCCTCCCTCAATATTCCACTGAATAAACGTGTGTCATCACACATACAGAATAATTCATCCGCAACTCACCACTGATACTTATTTAAGATAAGTTTACTTTGCCATTAAGCAATTTTAATCCTTTCAACAGGCTATTTTTACACCTTCTCCATATAATTTTGTCGCGTTCCTGTATTACCTCTCATCATCAGTGAGTAGATGTATCCCATCTCCACGCTGATTTTGAGGGGTATTTTCAGGGGACAGGAACGCACTTAATTTTTAATACAAAGTTACACAACGGGAAACACAACATGTCTTTTAATAAATTTGTTTTAGCGGCAAGCCTAGGTTTAGGTTTATCGATTTCATCATTTAGTACTGTTGCAGCAGTTCCTGCACAAACAGCCGCTTCACAAAGCGCGATCTCACCAGATCAAGCATTACAAATGTTAAAAGATGGCAACAAACGTTTTGTATCAGGCTCAATGTTAGAGCGTGATTTAGCAAAACAAGTGGCAGCGACAGGCGCAGGTCAATACCCCTACGCCACCGTTATTGGTTGTATCGATTCTCGCGTACCACACGAATTAGTGTTTGATGCGGGTATTGGCGATATTTTTTCTGCCCGTATTGCAGGTAACTTTGTAAATACTGATATTCTTGGTAGTGTTGAGTTTGCAACCGCTGTTGCTGGCTCTAAAGTAGTGGTTGTTTTAGGTCACACTGAGTGTGGTGCTGTTAAAGGTGCATGTGACAATGTCGAATTAGGCAACCTAACGCATACTTTAAGCAATATCGCTCCAGCAATTTACGCAACAACAGATATCCCAGGTGTACGTAGCTCTAAAAACAAAGCATTCGTACAAGCTGTCGCAGACAAAAATGTTGAGCTAACAGTGCAAAACATTTTAGATCGCAGCCCTGTTATTGCTGATTTGGTAAAACAAGGTAAAGTAAAAGTAGTCGGCGCAATGCATAACGTCGCGACTGGTGAAGTAACATTTAACTAATTATTACTTGCCCATCAACTCGTTACTGCGCCAAATTGCACTAATGCAGTAACGAGTTTTCATTTAATGTGCGGAACTAAGCTTGAAGCCGAAACAAAAAAGACATCTCCATAGCCGCCTCACACATAAGCTCTTATTTGCTTTTAGTGTGATTTTTTTGTTTAGCTGCCTTATCGGCTGGCTGTATTTCGATAGCTCAGAACGCTACAGCAAACACGCCAAGCAATCAGATCTCACTCACGAAGTACTCACGCAATACTCTCTAATCGCAAAACTCAGTCTCGAAAAACTCATCGCTATGGGCGAAATTGTCCGCACCGGTCGAGTACAAACCCCACAGTTACGAGAAGAAAATGAACAACAATTACGCGGCGCATTATTTTCTGTGCGTGATAATTTATTAAAAAAAATCGCCCTTAGTCATTTAGATAGCGCCAATAAAGAACTACAAATGCTCGACCTCATTACGCAAAAAGTCGAGCAAATCATTAATACTAACAATGAAATAAAGTTTTTAGTCGCGCAGGATAAACTCGTCGATGCCAATCAGCTTTTCAATTTGCTACAAAAGCAAAATGTCGATAAAGAGTTTAATCAACTAATTAATAAAGCCGTGTCGCAAGAACAAGCTCTGGCACAACAAATTCGCAACGATGTAAACACTCTTTATCATTTTAGCAATCAAGCACTGGCTGCCGCTCTTGCCGCGATGAGCTTATTTACTTTAATGACCTTTTGGTATTTTTGGCGCCGCATTAACGATGCCACCAAACAATTGCATACTGCAACCAGCCAATACAGCGATGGTAACCTCGCTCATCGAATTAATGCCCTAAGCGATTTTGAATTTCAGTACTTAGGTGATGCACTAAACAGCATGGCGTCACAACTGGCCAGCCAACAAGCGCAGCTAAATGAAGCTAAACGCTCACTTGAAGAAAAAGTCGCACAGCGAACACAAGATCTTGAGCGATCAAATCAAAAGCTAGCCTTAGTCGACCAGCAACGTCGACAGTTTTTAGCTGATATTAGCCATGAACTGCGCACACCACTGACCATCATTCGTGGTGAGTCCGAAGTATTATTACGCAGCCAATCCGCTCAATTGCCAGACTACAAAGAAGTATTGCAGCGCGTGGTCGATGAGGTACAACATACAACCGCCTTAATCGAAGATTTAATGCTGGTTGCCCGCTCAAGTGCCGGGCAATTAAAACTCAACATCCATCAGTTTGATTTAAAAAATTTACTGACCGACATCCAGCAAGTTTATCAACGAAAAGCCAATGCTCAACAACAAGAAATCACTTTGTTTTTGGCCAATCAAGAGGCATTTATTGATGCCGATGAACGCCGTTTACGCCAAGTACTGATGATTTTATTAGAAAATGCACTGGCCTACTCCCCAAGCCAAACCTGTACAGAAATTCATCTGCTGATCCGTGAAGAGCTAGTGGTGATTAAGGTAATCGATCAAGGCATGGGGATCCCCAAAGAAGAACAGCAGCAAGTTTTTGAACGCTTTTACCGTGGAAATCGTGGCCAAACCCCAGGTTCGGGATTAGGATTACCCGTAGCAAAAGCCATAATAGATGGTCATGGCGGCCATATTTCATTACAGCCCAATAGTCATGGTCAAGGCTGTACCGCAACAGTCTTGTTGCCCATTTTAGGTGTTGAAACAGCATGAGAATATTATTAGTAGAAGATGATGATCGCGTTGCAAGCTTTTTAGAGCGCGGGCTTCGCGCAGAAGGGTATTTTATTGTTCGAGCCTGCGATGGTCGAGAAGGTCTTGAGTTAGCTCAAGAAGGTGATTTTCAACTTATCTTGCTCGATATCATGCTACCAAGTTTAAACGGTCTCGAAGTATGCCAAGCGCTTCGAATCAAAAAGAATCAAGTCCCCATTATTATGCTAACCGCAATGGATGAGTCGCAAGATATTATCAAAGGCTTGCGTTTAGGCGCTGATGATTATGTCACAAAGCCCTTTGCTTATGATGAGTTACTCGCACGAATTGAAGCTGTTACTCGTCGCACCCCTAACGAAATTAAAAACACAGATACACTTGAGTTCGGTCCACTTAATTTCGACCGTGCCAGCTATATTGTCTCGCTAGATAACGAAGAAATTTCACTGACAGTCAAAGAGATGGCTATTTTAGAGCTCTTAATGACAAATACAGGAAAATACCTGAGCCGCGAACGTATTTTAAGTAATGTCTGGGGAATGGAAATGGACCCAATGACAAACGTCGTCGATGTGTACATTGGTAAATTACGTAAAAAGCTAACCATCGAAAGCAAAGGCGAGAGCATGATAGAAACTAAACGAGGCATTGGATACCGCTTAGTTTTAGTTGAATAACGTATTTATGCCAGTAATGACTGTACTTGCTGGCATTTTATCCTGCCTAGATGCACTCGCCACAACAACACATTATTTGTGATCATTTATTCATTGCGCAATTTTTAATATAAAACTGATTAAATTCAATAAAATCGCCAAATATGCTTAAAGTTTAAGCAAACAGTCATTTTAACTATTTACATGCCCATAGAGGATAAGTATTATCTTCACCCTTCGGGATTAGGATTACCCGTAGCAAAAGCCATAATAGATGGTCATGGCGGCCATATTTCATTACAGCCCAATAGTCATGGTCAAGGCTGTACCGCAACAGTCTTGTTGCCCATTTTAGGTGTTGAAACAGCATGAGAATATTATTAGTAGAAGATGATGATCGCGTTGCAAGCTTTTTAGAGCGCGGGCTTCGCGCAGAAGGGTATTTTATTGTTCGAGCCTGCGATGGTCGAGAAGGTCTTGAGTTAGCTCAAGAAGGTGATTTTCAACTTATCTTGCTCGATATCATGCTACCAAGTTTAAACGGTCTCGAAGTATGCCAAGCGCTTCGAATCAAAAAGAATCAAGTCCCCATTATTATGCTAACCGCAATGGATGAGTCGCAAGATATTATCAAAGGCTTGCGTTTAGGCGCTGATGATTATGTCACAAAGCCCTTTGCTTATGATGAGTTACTCGCACGAATTGAAGCTGTTACTCGTCGCACCCCTAACGAAATTAAAAACACAGATACACTTGAGTTCGGTCCACTTAATTTCGACCGTGCCAGCTATATTGTCTCGCTAGATAACGAAGAAATTTCACTGACAGTCAAAGAGATGGCTATTTTAGAGCTCTTAATGACAAATACAGGAAAATACCTGAGCCGCGAACGTATTTTAAGTAATGTCTGGGGAATGGAAATGGACCCAATGACAAACGTCGTCGATGTGTACATTGGTAAATTACGTAAAAAGCTAACCATCGAAAGCAAAGGCGAGAGCATGATAGAAACTAAACGAGGCATTGGATACCGCTTAGTTTTAGTTGAATAACGTATTTATGCCAGTAATGACTGTACTTGCTGGCATTTTATCCTGCCTAGATGCACTCGCCACAACAACACATTATTTGTGATCATTTATTCATTGCGCAATTTTTAATATAAAACTGATTAAATTCAATAAAATCGCCAAATATGCTTAAAGTTTAAGCAAACAGTCATTTTAACTATTTACATGCCCATAGAGGATAAGTATTATCTTCACCCACGGAGAGATGGCAGAGTGGTCGAATGCACCGGTCTTGAAAACCGGCATAGGTTTGTAGCCTATCTAGGGTTCAAATCCCTATCTCTCCGCCACATTCTACAAATTAAACGCAACTGCGCACACCACTGACCATCATTCGTGGTGAGTCCGAAGTATTATTACGCAGCCAATCCGCTCAATTGCCAGACTACAAAGAAGTATTGCAGCGCGTGGTCGATGAGGTACAACATACAACCGCCTTAATCGAAGATTTAATGCTGGTTGCCCGCTCAAGTGCCGGGCAATTAAAACTCAACATCCATCAGTTTGATTTAAAAAATTTACTGACCGACATCCAGCAAGTTTATCAACGAAAAGCCAATGCTCAACAACAAGAAATCACTTTGTTTTTGGCCAATCAAGAGGCATTTATTGATGCCGATGAACGCCGTTTACGCCAAGTACTGATGATTTTATTAGAAAATGCACTGGCCTACTCCCCAAGCCAAACCTGTACAGAAATTCATCTGCTGATCCGTGAAGAGCTAGTGGTGATTAAGGTAATCGATCAAGGCATGGGGATCCCCAAAGAAGAACAGCAGCAAGTTTTTGAACGCTTTTACCGTGGAAATCGTGGCCAAACCCCAGGTTCGGGATTAGGATTACCCGTAGCAAAAGCCATAATAGATGGTCATGGCGGCCATATTTCATTACAGCCCAATAGTCATGGTCAAGGCTGTACCGCAACAGTCTTGTTGCCCATTTTAGGTGTTGAAACAGCATGAGAATATTATTAGTAGAAGATGATGATCGCGTTGCAAGCTTTTTAGAGCGCGGGCTTCGCGCAGAAGGGTATTTTATTGTTCGAGCCTGCGATGGTCGAGAAGGTCTTGAGTTAGCTCAAGAAGGTGATTTTCAACTTATCTTGCTCGATATCATGCTACCAAGTTTAAACGGTCTCGAAGTATGCCAAGCGCTTCGAATCAAAAAGAATCAAGTCCCCATTATTATGCTAACCGCAATGGATGAGTCGCAAGATATTATCAAAGGCTTGCGTTTAGGCGCTGATGATTATGTCACAAAGCCCTTTGCTTATGATGAGTTACTCGCACGAATTGAAGCTGTTACTCGTCGCACCCCTAACGAAATTAAAAACACAGATACACTTGAGTTCGGTCCACTTAATTTCGACCGTGCCAGCTATATTGTCTCGCTAGATAACGAAGAAATTTCACTGACAGTCAAAGAGATGGCTATTTTAGAGCTCTTAATGACAAATACAGGAAAATACCTGAGCCGCGAACGTATTTTAAGTAATGTCTGGGGAATGGAAATGGACCCAATGACAAACGTCGTCGATGTGTACATTGGTAAATTACGTAAAAAGCTAACCATCGAAAGCAAAGGCGAGAGCATGATAGAAACTAAACGAGGCATTGGATACCGCTTAGTTTTAGTTGAATAACGTATTTATGCCAGTAATGACTGTACTTGCTGGCATTTTATCCTGCCTAGATGCACTCGCCACAACAACACATTATTTGTGATCATTTATTCATTGCGCAATTTTTAATATAAAACTGATTAAATTCAATAAAATCGCCAAATATGCTTAAAGTTTAAGCAAACAGTCATTTTAACTATTTACATGCCCATAGAGGATAAGTATTATCTTCACCCACGGAGAGATGGCAGAGTGGTCGAATGCACCGGTCTTGAAAACCGGCATAGGTTTGTAGCCTATCTAGGGTTCAAATCCCTATCTCTCCGCCACATTCTACAAATTAAACGCCGGAGAGGTGGCCGAGTGGCCGAAGGCGCTCCCCTGCTAAGGGAGTATAGGGTTTGTAGCCCTATCGAGGGTTCGAATCCCTCCTTCTCCGCCATTTAATCTTATAAAGCTCAGTTGCATTGCACCTGAGCTTTTTTGTTTTCCCATCTCGCAACAACGCATTTGTTTTCAGTTAATTTTTCGATGATTATTGCTTAATGACTCAGTGTGAACTTGAATTACATTAAGTGCAAACGACCTTTCCCATGGTATTCAACCCTGTTTTAATTGAGGCAAGCAGTGACGCAATAATGATAGAAACGAAGCTTAGCGATTTGGCTGTTGGCCATTATGTTGTCAAAATTATGCTGCAAAGTGGGAATTATAATCTTGCTAAGCCGAGTTATATCAAAAGCCAACAGGTCATCGATAAATTGGCCAGTAAAGGCGTGCAAACTGTCTTAATCGACCCCGATAGAACACTGCATCAATCAGTGTTACCGGTGGCCACATCCGCTCCCCAACCAAACGATAAGATCAGCCGCCAGCAATTAATCAAAGCCGATGTACTTCGAGCCAAAATGATTTTTGATGATTCTAAAGCGATTTCAGCCAAAGTCTTTAACGATGTGCAAAGTGGCCGCGAAATAGAACTCGCTCCGGTATTAGACATCACAGAAACTGCGATGAATGAAGTGTTCAAAAATTCCAGCGCCCTGGCCTGTGTAATTAACATTCGCGAAAAAGATCATTATTTATTAGAGCACTCAGTATCGGTGTCCGTATTAATGTGTATTTTTGCACGCCACTTAGGTATCGACTCAGCCACCACACACCAACTCGCAGTGGGGGCATTTTTGCATGATATTGGCAAAATTAAAGTCCCAAGCCATATTTTACATAAGCCTGGAAAACTCACTGACGATGAATTTGAAATAATGAAAACTCACGTGAACCATTCCATTGATGCGATAGAAAAAACCTCCAATATTAGCCCACTAAGTTTATCTGTTGCGGCCCAACATCACGAAAAACTCGATGGTAACGGCTACCCTTTTAAATTAAATGCTGATGACATTTCACTGTATGGCCGGATGATTTCTATTTGCGATATATTTGATGCACTGACAGCCAACCGAGTATATAAAGCAGGATACAGCCACATCAAATCGTTTAGTATTTTACGCAACCTGGCCAAGCTTAATCATCTCGATTCACAGTTAGTTGATAAGTTTATCAAATGCATGGGGGTTTATCCGGTCGGTTCGTTAGTTGAATTACACTCCCACAAACTGGCAATCATCGAAGAACACAATACCGAAGACCCTACACGCCCAGTGGTTAAAACATTTTATGATGTTGATCAAAAAGGCTACCAAGCCGCCAAAAGTATCGACTTAACCTCTGATGAAGATTATATCGTCAAGGGCGTACGACCTGATGACTTCAACTTAGATATGAACCAAATTGTCGAGTTTTTATTAAAACAAGGCTAGCATTTCCACCTTCGCGTACCAGCTCAGCGCATTCTCTTTGCGTACATGAATCATAAATGCTTAAATGTTGCCCTCTTTGATATCACACGAATTTGAATAATGAAAAAACTACTGATTTCAATCGCATTAACAGGACTGAGCTTACATGCTTCTGCAGAAGCACTTTTTAATCCAACCCAGCTCAAACAGGTCGCTGAAATTCGCCAGCAAGCGATGCAAAGCCCTCTTGCTTATGAAATTCTCACATCACTGACAACAGAAATAGGCCCTCGCTACCCAGGCACTGAAAATGACAAATTAGCGGTAAAATGGGCTCAAGATAAATTCAATCACTTAGGGTTTGACAAAGTGTGGCTCGAACCTGCGAACTTTCCTGACTGGCGTCGTTACAGCGAATCAGGGAAAATTATTTCGCCTAGTGAGCAACCTCTTCATTTAACGGCGCTTGGCAATAGTGTCAGTACACCTAAAGATGGCATTACTGCCGATGTCATTATTTTTGAAACGCTCGAAGAATTAAAAGCAGCACCAATAGATGCAGCCAAAGACAAAATTGTCTTTATTAATTACCGTATGAATCGTGATATCGACGGCAATGGTTATGGCCCAGCCGTACAAGCGCGTAATTCTGGCGCGGTCGAAGCAGCCAAAAAAGGGGCGATAGGTTACATGATGCGCTCAGTAAGTACATCACATCATCGCTTTGCCCATACTGGTGGCAGCCATTACCAAGAAGGCACCTCTAAAATACCAACGGTTGCTATTGCAAACCCAGATGCAGATCAAGTCGCGCGTTTAATTGCGTTAGGCAATCCTGTAAAAGTGAATATTAATGTTCAAGCAGAAGATCTAGGCCAAGGGAGCGGGTTTAATGTCATAGGCCAATTTAACGGCGCAGAAACCCCAGAGCAATACGTTCTGATAGGCGGCCACTTGGACTCATGGGACTTAGGAACCGGAGCTCTCGATGATGGTGCAGGCGTAGCCTTAACTATGGCAGCAGCAAAGTTTATTAATTCAGTTCAACGTCCTAAACGCAGTATTCGTGTGGTTTTATTTGCCGCTGAAGAACTCGGGTTATGGGGCGCAAAAGATTACGCAAAAGCACATAAAAAAGAGCTTTCAAATATTGTTGCTGCTGCAGAGTCTGATTTTGGGGCTGATGTCGTGTATGCTTTTGAATCAAATGTATCGGCTGCTTCACTGCCGATTGTTCGTGAAATAGCCAAGCAGTTAGCACCGCTTAACATCGAATACATTGGTCGCAACAAAGCCGGTGGTGGCCCTGACTTAATTCCACTAAAAAATACCGCGTCTATTCCGGTGTTTAGTTTGCACCAAGATGGCACTGACTATTTCGATTACCATCACACCGCCGATGACACGCTAGATAAAGTAGATCCAGCCAAGTTGCAACAAAACGCAGCTGCGTATGCCGTGTTTGCTTTTATGGCTGCCGATGCACCCTATGCGATACGTGGTAAATAATCCTAAGGGATGTTGATCTTTCGTGATGATTTTTGCAGCGAATTGTTGAGCAATATTTGCTTAGAATGACTAGGCTACACACTACTCGCCGCGATAAAAACACTTTTATCTCGAACAAAATTTAACCTCAAAAGATCAACAGCCCCAAGTGCTCGATATAAAAAAACCAGCTGATGCTGGTTTTTTTATATCTGAATTTAACTTATTCAGCGACAGCTTACATTTTGATACTACGGGTCAACCCAGTGGCAAAACAACCGCTCTGGCGGCAAATATCAAGGCTGTTTTCACTAGCTTTAAAGTCATCACTATCGCGATGAACTTGACCAAAGCTGCGGACAATAAACGGTTTCACTGTTTGTGTCGCAATCTCAAACAAAGGAATTAAATCGCCTTGTTTTAGTGCTTTAACATAGGTGATAAGTTGCTCATCACTATCAAAGTTCACCACTTTGGCATTGATTTCTGACCAATAATGAGCGGTGCGTTCATTGAGGTTTTTATCTTTAGCTGATAAATCTTTAATCAGCCCCTGCTTGAAGTCATCGTATTGCTGCGGGGTCATTTGCTCAAGTTCAAGCTTAAAACTAGCAAAGAACTGCTCCACACGACGCTGTAATTCTACCGGGCCTTCTTTAGGCGACTGAATTAAGAAATACAACCCCGATAACTCATCTAAGGTCGTCGCACGACCTGCGACTATGTAACCAAGTTGCTGCTCTGTGCGAATCGATTTAAAGAATGGCGCATTAATAATATTGCCCAACAATGCATAGTGCGCTTTTGTTTGCAGCGACTTATCTGGATTGATGTAGCTCATGATTAAAGATGAATCAGGGTGATCGATGTCGAGCTCACGGATCAGCGCATCATTGCTATCATTGACTCGCACTTCTTTTGCAGCTCGCAATTTTGGAGTCGCATCAGCCATATTAAATTGATAAAGGCGTTTTGCTAAATCCAATGACTCTACCCGTTGAATATTACCATGTGCCAATACTTCAACTTCAATCTCTTGATGAAATGCTTGTATATACGACTGTAATTGCGCAATAGTCACATCAGAGAGAGCACCTGCCAACTGCTCAGGCGAATACATTTGATTGCGCTGAATCTCCCTTAGGACTGACAAACCTTGTGAATAAGGGCGGTTAAACTTGGCATTACCCCATGCGCGGATCAGCCTGTTTTTATGAAGCTCAAACGCAGCAGGATCAATATTTAAATTACGCACACGTTGATTAATAGTTGTTAATAGGTCAACTTGCTTTTCATCATAACCATTTACTCCAAACCCCATTCCTTGATTGGTCGACCATAAGTTATAGTTAAGCCCCGCTTGTTTTGCCGGATAACCAAACTCATTAAGGCTATCTTTTAACAAGGCATTGTACAAAAAGTTCTTGGCGCGCGAGCTTGCATCTTGCCCAGCAAGGTCTGAATAAATTTGCACATTAATCGATGCTTTTGGTACTAAAAACTCACTATCTTGTTTGTGCCACAATTTAAAACCATGTTGTTCAAAAATCACTTCGGGAATAGCATTTCCGGCATCAAGCGGTTTCATCGTTAAATTTTTCGCGATAAACGGATTCGCTTTTGGCAAAGCGAATGCCGGATTAATTTCATCACTTTGATAAAATTTTAGCTGCTGCTCAGTTAACGATACCATGGCATACGGCGTTTGATATTCAGGCTGAATTTTGTTTGTTTCTAAGCCTTTCGCTATCAAGACTTGGCGCATATTCTCTGGAGTTAAATAAGCCAAATACTCTTTGACTAAATCAGCTGAAAAACGCTCATAAATATAATCTGAACTCAGCACATATTTCGGAGCAAAATATTGTAATTGCGAAGAAATACTACGGGCAGTATTCGCGGCTGAGTATTTTTCTTGAAAATCAAAGTTTGTTTTTGCTATGGCTTTTAGTTCGTCAAAGTACAAAGGTTTTAAGCCTTGCTCTGCAATCAAACGTAGATACGAAAACATCGCCTGTGTGACTTCTTCATGCTGCGCGAGCCCAAGCTCAGTCAACGTCATCGTCACGGTAAACTGTTCAAAGTCATCAGGGCCATAATAATAGCTATTGAGAGACTCGATAAACCCTTTGTGCTTTAAGTAGCTATACAAGCTACCTGCCCCTTCATTGGCAAGTAAATCACTGATTAATGTAAGGGGTTTTTCTTTAAAATATTGCTGAGAAGTCGGCACCGGAAAATACAAGGTTAACGCTCGAGTATCTTTCATCGGTTCAATGTTGATTTTTACCCCTAACTGCTCAGGTAAAAAAGGCGTCATTTGTGAAGGGGAAGACACAGTGCCATTTGTCGGCACTTGTGAAAATTTCGCTCTCACCGAGGCTTCCAAAGTATCTAAGTCATCTTTAGCAACCACAGATAACGCCATCCGGCTCGCTGAATAATAGGTTTGATACTGTTGCTTTAAATCATCAATTAATAAGCTGCCTTCTCGATCTGCCAATGTATCAAGATTACCGACCGAAAACTGGCTAGCTGGATGCGCTTGATTCGATGTGTCTTTGAGTACTTCACGAATACGACGCGCATCATCTTTAATCTTCATATTATATTCAGAATCAACTGCATTTTTTTCACGCTCAACATATTGTGGATCGAGCGTTGGAGAGATAAAAAATTGTGCGAAGCGATCAAGTGCTTCGTCAAGAGCGTCTTCATTTACCTCAAAGAAATAATTGGTATGTTCTTGCCCTGTCCCAGCATTTGACCAACCACCATTTTCTTTTAAATATTCGTTATATTCGCCGACTTTTGGATATTTTTTTGTGCCTAAGAACAGCATATGCTCAAGAAAATGGGATAAACCTTCACGGCCTTTAGGATCTGCCATGTGGCCAATATGTACATCAAGTGATGCTGCGGCTTTATCTGCTTTATGATCTGAGACAAGCACGACTCTTAAACCATTTTCTAATTCTAAATAACGATATTGGCGTTGGTCATTTTGGCTTTTAATTATTTCTTGCTGTGACGGGTCGATGGAGGGAGAGTGCGCACAACCTACTAATGATGTGCCTAAAGCTGCGGCAACGAGCGCTGCGACTAAGTTTAATTTTTTATGTTCCATTCATACCTCACATAGATTCAATGAAAGACTTACCACGCCGCAATTACTCACCGCGCATTGATAAGCAGAGACAATTTACCCATTTGCAAAATGGCAACAATAAAAGATGAAAAGATACACGTAGACGATAAAAGACGAGAAGGACTACAAAAAGCCCGTTTTTTACTGATATTTTTTAGTGTGTCCTACAAAACAAATTGGTAAATTAGCCAGCCATCATACCACAGTGATTACTATTTGTCCCGTAAAGGTCATTGTATAACCGACCACTGCAACTCAGGATTCTAAATCTAGCAAGCAGGTTTTACACAACTGAAGGTAGTCTTTCAGGGTGTTCCTTTGCCAAAGCTGTTGTTTGTGTTCACTTTCTTGTAATAAAAACTGACTGAAATCACCGAAGCCGTATTGCCCTGATTGGTTGATGTACTCTTTAAACGCTTCAATCACAGTTTTATCATTCATACTGGTTTGCGCAATCACATCCTCAGCGGCTTCAAACAAAATGCTGGTAAAGCGCAACGTTTGAATATTTGACGACCCCCCAGTTTGTATGCGAGTGAAACGCTCTTTAAGTAACAAAAAATCCGCTTTCGCAAAGTCATGCACTTGTTGTGCTAGCTGGCGGCCCACTTTTGATGCGCTATCAGCTTTGCGACGATAGATAGCCAGCTCTTTGCGATAATTTTCAGCACGAAAATATAAATATACCAATGCAAACCCAATCACAACGGCAATGCCGACATACGTTATATTCATTTTCACCTACATTATTTATTGCCCTGTTAGCATTAAAACTAGACCTAAATCAGATGAATGTCTGTAAATTGCGAGCTAAATACTCCTTTATAAACAGTAGCATTAGATTTTTTTAAACCAACGCGCTTTCATTTTTAAGCCTGCCATCATACAAGCGACCACAATCAAACCTACAATAAAACCAAACACACCATTAAGAACAGCTGGGGCGAGCCAATGTAACCACGTCACCAATAAACCATTGATAACTTGCGCCATCGAATCGATTGTTTCAGCCACGGCATGCACCCCATGACTTAAAATCCCTCCGCCAACCATAAACATCGCCAAGGTCCCGACTATCGATAAAGTTTTCATCAAATACGGCGCGAAACCTAACAAAAATCGCCCAAAATAACATGCCAATGAGGGTGGTTGATGATGTTTAATTAAATGCAGACCTGCGTCATCAATTTTGACAATTAAAGCCACCAACCCATATACACCAACCGTCATCGCCACGGCAATAATACTCAGCACCGTAAATTGCGATAACAACGAAGCGGTTGCTACAGTCCCCAACGAAATGACTATGATTTCAGCTGATAAAATAAAATCGGTGCGAATTGCACCTTTAATTTTTGTATTCTCGTACTCTTGCCAATCACCTGTTTGTTCTGCTGCAATCTCAGAGTCGGCCACTTTAGGATGAAGGTAATTCTCAACTATTTTTTCAGCACCTTCAAAGCACAAATATACGCCACCTAGCATCAACATTGGTAAAATTAATGCTGGCATCAACGCGCTAATAATCAAAGCAGCTGGCACCAAAATCACTTTATTAAGCATTGACCCTTTTGCAACAGCCCATACCACAGGTAATTCTCTGTCAGCGCTCACACCTGATACTTGCTGAGCGTTAAGCGCCAAATCATCTCCGAGTACACCTGCTGTTTTTTTCGCTGCGACCTTGCTCATCACCGCGATGTCATCAAGTAAAGTTGCAATATCATCGAGCAAAGAAAATAAACTAGCACCAGCCATAAAAAGCCTTTATTCAAATAGTTGTAAAGGTTTAAGATACACAAAGCGTTGACATTCAGCTAGCTCAATTGTGCATTTAACCAACTGTCACTAAACGTGCTTTTAGAACAAGCACTCATCTAAACAACTGGATTGACCATGACTCACACCCTCACACTTTTAACCATGTTACTTTGTGTAATGCTTATCGGTTGTCATACCGCCCCAAAAAAGAACAATACATCTGAAGTTTAATTAAATGCAGACCTGCGTCATCAATTTTGACAATTAAAGCCACCAACCCATATACACCAACCGTCATCGCCACGGCAATAATACTCAGCACCGTAAATTGCGATAACAACGAAGCGGTTGCTACAGTCCCCAACGAAATGACTATGATTTCAGCTGATAAAATAAAATCGGTGCGAATTGCACCTTTAATTTTTGTATTCTCGTACTCTTGCCAATCACCTGTTTGTTCTGCTGCAATCTCAGAGTCGGCCACTTTAGGATGAAGGTAATTCTCAACTATTTTTTCAGCACCTTCAAAGCACAAATATACGCCACCTAGCATCAACATTGGTAAAATTAATGCTGGCATCAACGCGCTAATAATCAAAGCAGCTGGCACCAAAATCACTTTATTAAGCATTGACCCTTTTGCAACAGCCCATACCACAGGTAATTCTCTGTCAGCGCTCACACCTGATACTTGCTGAGCGTTAAGCGCCAAATCATCTCCGAGTACACCTGCTGTTTTTTTCGCTGCGACCTTGCTCATCACCGCGATGTCATCAAGTAAAGTTGCAATATCATCGAGCAAAGAAAATAAACTAGCACCAGCCATAAAAAGCCTTTATTCAAATAGTTGTAAAGGTTTAAGATACACAAAGCGTTGACATTCAGCTAGCTCAATTGTGCATTTAACCAACTGTCACTAAACGTGCTTTTAGAACAAGCACTCATCTAAACAACTGGATTGACCATGACTCACACCCTCACACTTTTAACCATGTTACTTTGTGTAATGCTTATCGGTTGTCATACCGCCCCAAAAAAGAACAATACATCTGAAGCAATCACACCAATCACACCAATCACACCAATCACACCAATCACACCAATCACACCAATCACACCAATCACACCAATCACACCAATCACACCAATCACACCAATCACACCAATCACACCAATCACACCAATCACACCAATCACACCAATCACACCAATCACACCAATCACACCAATCACACCAATCACACCAATCACACCAATCACACCAATCACACCAATCACACCAATCACACCAATCACACCAATCACACCAATCACACCAATCACACCAATCACACCAATCACACCAATCACACCAATCACACCAATCACACCAATCACACCAATCACACCAATCACACCAATCACACCAATCACACCAATCACACCAATCACACCAATCACACCAATCACACCAATCACACCAATCACACCAATCACACCAATCACACCAATCACACCAATCACACCAATCACACCAATCACACCAATCACACCAATCACACCAATCACACCAATCACACCAATCACACCAATCACACCAATCACACCAATCACACCAATCACACCAATCACACCAATCACACCATATGCCTACCAATGCTCGCCAGCTATAGAATTTGTTGCACGCCTTGCTGACAAGGATCATATTTGGCTATTTTTACCGCAAAAAACAGTAAAGCTACCGCGGGTTAAAAGCGGTTCTGGGGTTAAATACCAACTCGAAAACATCATGTTTTGGCAACATCAAGATGAAGCAATGCTCTCCCTTGGAAACATTGTCTACAAAGCGTGTAAAAACAATCCAAGCGAAGCAATATGGCAAGCCGCAAAACTAAATGGCGCTGACTTTAGAGCTGTCGGTAACGAGCCCGGCTGGCACCTGACCATAAATCAAAAGACCAATATCACCTTAACCACGCAGTACGGTCAACAGATCGAACACTTCAGTCATGCTGAAATACTCTCAAGCGCAGCCCACACTCTCTACCAAGCCAAAAATGGCAGCAACACCTTACTCATGAAGCTATCTATTGGCCCCTGTACAGACAGTATGAGCGGAGAAAAGTTTGAAACACACGTCAGCCTTAAAGTAAACGAACAGTCACTAAAAGGCTGTGGAAAATCATTACATTAAAGAACAAAAAGCAACTAATCAGGGACATTAAATAATCCTGCTATAATTGTGTTAGGAGCAAGAGTTGAGTTTTTACTCAATAAAAGCGTATTATTGCGGCCTAAAAAATAATATTAACAATAATTTAAAGAAACGATTATGAGTTCAATGCAATTAACTATTCGGCAAAAAATCACGCTTGGCTTTAGCACTATTGCCATTTTATTAGTCGCCGCGAGCAGTTTTTTTTACGTTTCTTTAGGGCAAATCAGCCACGCTAATAACAATGTCAAAACCATTGCCATTCCTGTGCAAGAGCAAAGTAAAGCGCTGCAAATTCAACTTTTAAAAATGGTTAAATTGGGTGCGTTGGCCTACACACAAACGAGTCAAAATACACTTTCTAGCAGCCAAAAAACATATAATGAACTTGCTCAGAGCTTTAGCGAACAGACACAAGATTTGGTTGCTCGGGTGCAAGATCAACAACAAATGCGCAATGAATTGCAAAGTGCGCAGCAGAGCTATCAAACCTATATCAATCATACAAAAAGTATGTTTGAAGCCAAACTAAACACTCTAGTGGCTATCAATCAATTCACGCAATTAAACAAGCAAATTGAACAAGTACGCATTGATGCCAGCAGCGCCATGTTAGATTTAGAAATAGTCGATCCACAAGGGCAAACGCGTCTGTTAGATGAAGTGATCGGCACCGGAATACGTATCGACGATTTGTTATTTACACTCGCCTCTGCTTTGAGCGGTATCCCACAACTGGCGAGCCCCGAAACCGTTAATACCCATCAAGCTGATGTACAATTTTTGTTAGGCAATATTCAAACTAATTTCGATTATCTCGTCCAACAAGCGGCCAGCTTAGATGCCTCTGAGCAACTCAAGCGCTTTACTCTGGCAATGCAAACGCTGACTGCCGCTTTAGACCAACCGGGCCAACTGTATCAACTGCAACAGCAAAAACTACAACAAAGAGATAATGCAGAGCAGGCTTACTATCACGCAGACCAGTTTTTTAATGAAAGCTATCAATCTCTTGATAACTTAAACATGTTAGCCAATGAGCGCTTTGAAAATCTTCAAGAAGCGGCGCAAAACGCGATTATTCGCGGAGAGACATTAGCGATTGTGATTGCGATTGTTTTTCTTGCCTTAGCAAGTTGCATTTCTTACATCACTTCCAAGGCAATGTTAGGGCCTTTAGCGCTAGTCAATAAAGCGCTGGGTCAAATTGCTGCGGGTGATTTACGACAACGATTTGAACAACGAAGCAACGATGAGTTCGGTAATTTAATCGCAAATATCAACAAACTCTCTGATGATCTCACGCAGCTTTTAGGTGTAATAGAACAAAACGCCATCACACTTGATAAATCCGCCAGCCAATCCAGCGAACAAAGCCTCACCATATCGACTGCCGCGGCTGCGCAAATTACCCGAGTTGAAAAAGCAAAAGATCTTGCTGAGCAAATTCAGCAGAGCTCTGAAACCGTTCACAATGAGGCCAGCACAAGTGCTCAACATGTATCGGATGCATCACAATCGAGCCAAGAAGTGCGCAATATTGCCACAGCAAATAGTGACAGAATCAACGCCCTTTCAAATAATTTAAAAACAACCGTCGCAACCATGAATCGCTTGGCGACTCATAGTGACAGCATAGGCAGTATTCTTGATACCATTGGCAGCATTGCTGAACAAACAAACTTATTAGCCCTCAATGCGGCCATTGAAGCAGCCAGAGCCGGAGAGCACGGTCGAGGCTTTGCTGTTGTAGCTGATGAAGTGCGCTCTTTAGCGTCAAGAACCCAATCAAGTACCGCTGAAATCCACGCAATGATCACCAATCTACAAAAAGAAACCGATGGTGCACAACAAGCAATTCATCAAGGGCAAATGCAAGCCACTGAATGTGCTGAGCAAAGCGTTGAATTAAATCAAGCCATAATGCAAATCGAAACCGCGCTGCATACCATAGATCAAATGAGTAAAAGCATTACCGTCGCTGCACAGCAGCAACTTAGTTTTAGCACAGATATTGCCTCCACCATGGCGCAAACAGAAATTGCAGCACAAGGCAATGCAGAGCAAGCAAAAGGAATGACGGTCACCAGTGAAGAAGTGAGCCAATTAGCCCACTCATTGTCCTCGTCAATCCATCGCTTTAAGTTAAATTAATCTGCTCTTTGGATAATTAATCGCTGGTACAGCTAAAGTGATCGAACAAACCTCCAGTTCGTATAAAAAACAAACAAACGGAGGTTTTTATGAAGATACATCAACTAAAATCATTGTTACGCGATGATCAATTTCAAGCGGTCATTCTGAGTTATGCCGACAGTAACCACTACCTGGTGGGTGCTGAAGATAAACAAAACAACTATTTTTTATTACAAGATGAAAAAGGTAAAACGAAGCAATTTAATTCAGTGCGCGAAGCCGAAAATGTGCTCGTTGCAATAGGCATCGAACAAGCCAACTTTATCATCGAGACAGCGTATGACGAAATGATAGGACGAGAACGTTGCCAAGCAGTATCGACGAGTATTTCTCTACATCCTTAACCGAGTCCAAGGTTAGGGGCTTTTGATCTTTCGTGATGATTTTTGCAGCGAATTGTTGGGTATTGATACAAGGCAGCGCTTTTGTGGTGTAGCGAGCTACACGAAAAAGCGATAACGCAGTAGAAATACCCAACAAACGCTGCCCGAAGGGTTCGGCTAAAAGCGTATTTCTCTTTGTTGAGCAGTATTTGCTTAGAATGACTAGGCTACACACTGCTCGCCGTGATAAAAACGCTTTTATCTCGAACAAAATTAAACCACGAAAGATCAAAAGCCCCTAATATGTCTGATGAATGACACAATTTCGGCCATTTCGCTTTGCTGCATAAAGGTGTTCATCAGCACACAAAATGGCCTCATTTAATTGCTCAATTGTCGTAGCCTCAGCCACACCTATACTCACAGTCATCTCAATACGACACTCTTTTTCTTCGATGCATTGATATGGGTGAGCGGCGATACATGCACGAATTTTTTCAGCGACATTTAAAGCATCAACCAACTGAGTATGTGGCAATAAAATTAGAAACTCTTCTCCTCCAACTCTGGCCACCACATCTAATTCCCGAACATGCGTTTTGAATAAATCAGCAACATGAATTAACACCTTATCGCCTATATCATGACCATAATTGTCATTTACTTTTTTAAAGAAATCCAAGTCGGCCACTATAACTGTCATCGGGAAACGACCTGAGTCTGCATTTTTAGTTTTATTAAAATAGACGGAATCAAGAAAACGACGGTTCGGCAATTTGGTCAGTGGATCCATATTCGCTTGTTTTTGTCGGTGAAGGTTAATAGATGACAATTCCTTATGACTTCGAAAGCGAAAATACTCAGCCACAAATGCCAAAAAGACAGTAACTAGATAAGAAGCGATAAACCGGGATTTTTCATCGGTGCGATATTCAGCTAGTAACCATTGAGGTTGATAAAGTAATTGCAGCACAACTGCAAATAAAGCCAAATTGACGATTAACCCCTGTCGATACCCAAACAAAATAAAATACACCAGAGGAAACGGAAAAAGCCAATAGAGCGCAGTATTCTCGTGCCCTCCCGTAATGACCAACCCCAAAATTAACCCTGATACACCTGCGCCTGTTATATATAAAGACACCTTAAAGTAACGGTGAAAATGAGACAACACGACATTACTTAAAACCACCGCAGCACTGGTTAACAAAATAGAGAACAACAGGCTGTTTTCATTTTCAAAATGCTGCAACGAAAACAGCAATAGAATAAGCCCACCGATATAACTAGAAAAATACATCACTAGTTTTTGTCTTTTTATTTCAATACTCTGGGAAGATTTTAAATCGATAAAACTTCCCCACCAGTCAGGCTTCATATGTGTTGTTCTCTATAATATTCTTGTTCTTTAGGAGTCGCATACTGTACGAAAAGCTAAACTGTCTCATCTGCCACTCTATTTCTGCGCTGCGCAAACCAGCCATAAATAAATACCTTGCTCATTTTAATAGCTGTATCGTTTTAACGCCAAATGATAAATTTTTATTTCATTGTTGTGAAAAACTCTATAGTGAGCTCTGCTATGCTCATTTAATACATTTTGATAAAGCAAAGCAGCATGACCAACCACAGTACTTTATTTGATGATTGGATCCGTGATGATTTTATTGATCTCAATACTGAGCTAGAAAACCTTTATTGGCAACAAAGCGATAGAGCCAACGTAGAATCGATTGGCCAGAGCTTTAAACAAGCACTGGAGCAACAAGGCTTGCACTTTATTAATGCTTTATTGGCCGAAGGTAATACAAATCAAGGTTTTGACCATGCGTTTGATTTACTAGGAAATGTTGGTTTATATATGGCAGCCTGTCGCCGTCATGAAATCACGGAACCCTCTCGAGAAACTCATTCACCTTTAATCGAAGCATCCACATTGGCGATGCACATTGGTGCCTCTATTGGCGTTACACCACGCTTTGCCACCGCCCATTTAACAACACATAATAAAGCTGTAGAAGGCGAATATAAGCGCTTCACTCACTTACCCGATGAGCGTGTTTTCATCGACTTTAATACCAAAGGAATTTTAGCCTATAAACAAGCGGCAGATGCACTGATTAGAATTCAGCCACTGGGCATTTCTCACCCAGCCACAACTGACTTACTAACGACAGCCATTGCTGCAATTCAAACCGTCCAAAAACACAATCAAACCCTATTCCATACCTTAGATGCTGAGCGTTTTTTCTATTGTGTGCGACCGTATTACAAACCGTATCGAGTTGGCAGCGTTGTCTACCGAGGTGCAAATGCCGGCGATTTTGCAGGGATTAACGTGATTGATTTGCTAACAGGGCTCTGTGCGGGGAATGACAAAGCCTATTCTCAAATGTTAGTTGATAAATTTTTATATATGATGCCAGAAGATCAGGCCATTTTGCGCGATTGTATGCGCCGCCCCAGTATGCTTGATTTATTTTTACAGCAACAACATTGTGCACACCATTTATGGTTTCAAGAAAACTTACATTTGTTTTTACAGCTATGCCAAGTCCATGGACAAGCAGCAACGCAGCATCATGATCAGCTAGTCGAAAAGTTTATTAGCCAACCATCACAGTCACTGCAAGCACAACATTTAGATAAACTAACCGCGAGCGGGCCAGCCCTACCAATACTAATCGATGCTTTAGAAAAACTGAGAGATCGCCGCACTGCCGCGCCGCGCAACGATATAAAAACCCGCTACCATGATATTAAAACATTATCGGCGCTAATAGGTCAGCACCATGGATTATAAACAAGACTTTGTCTTAAATAACCACTGCTACCTACTCAGTCACTCTGTTGGCCGACCATTAAAAACTGCGGAACACATCGCACATCAACAGTTTTTTCAGCCTTGGCAATACTCGAACGCAGATCCTTGGGCGCAGTGGCTCTGTGTTATCACACAATTTCAAACGGCTTTGGCCCAACTATTTAATGCGCACCCAGATGATTTTTGTCCTCAAGTTAATTTGTCGAGCGCTTTGTGCAAAATCATCACTGCAATTCCCTCTTTCAATACGCCCACACCGACCATACTCATGGCCGAAGATGACTTTCCAAGTATGGCGTTTGCGCTTGAGCATTCGCGCAACCACCAGCTCAATTTACGTTTTATTCCCAAAGGTTCAAACCTGACAGATATTGCTTGCTGGCAGCGCTACCTCACTCATGAAGTTGATTTGGTTTTCATCAGCCATGCTTATTCAAACACAGGGCAATGCTCCCCCGTGCAAGACATTATTGCATTAACACAACAGTTCAATTGCATCAGTGTGGTTGATTGCGCCCAATCTGCTGGTGTTATTCCGTTAGATTTAAAAGCTCTAAACGCCGATTTTGTGATTGGTTCATCAGTGAAGTGGTTATGCGGTGGGCCTGGCGCGGCATTTTTGTGGGTCAATCCACTGCGGGTCTCGCATTGTACGCCGCAGGATGTCGGCTGGTTTTCACACCGCAATCCCTTTGAATTTGATATTCATCACTTTGAATATCACAATACCGCGCTGCGGTTTTGGGGGGGCACACCTTCGATTCTACCCTATGCTGTTGCAGCGCACAGTATCGCTTACTTTGCAGACATTGGAGTTAAACAAGTTCGGCAACTCAATTTCACACAGCTAGAAAAAATTCACGCCGCTTTCCCATCTTGGTGTGTGTCACCACAACAACCAGAGCTTGCATCAGGGACATGTATTTTAAACTTCCAACACCGACAGCCTGATGTGCTAGCACAATTACAGCACCACAATATTAGTGTTGATGTCAGAGCCAGTGGTATTCGACTCTCTCCGCATATTTATACCGACATGAATGATATTGAGCGACTTATCACTGCCATAGAAGAGGCCTTACAATAATGTGGGCATCAAATTAATGATAAGTGCGTTCAGTAAACGCCCACTTTAAGCCAATGCTTTGAAAAATCTCGTGGGTGGCTTTTTCACCATACCATTTGACTAAAATTTCATAATAAATTGGAGATTTTTGGAGTACCTCAAATGCGCGCTTGTAGTCATCGATTATTTGCTGATCAGTCTCTTTATTAAACGCCAAATAGATATCACTCGACTTAACCTCAAGCGCTATTTCTAGGTGTTCAGGATCTTGCAAAGCAAGCTCAGCTAAGCGTTCCACACCTAAATTGGAAGTCAAAATCACATCGTTATGATTTGCATACAATTTGCGCATCCGGCCAATATTATCTTCAGATAAATCAAGGTTTTTAAACCCAAGCGACAAAAGATAATCAGCTTTGGCATCGTTTCGTGTTGCTGCAATTGACGTCAGCTGTTTTGCGTCATCTAAGTTGGCAATCTCAATCTGCGAGTCTCGATGTTTATACAGCACCCATTTTACTCTGAGTAATGGCCCAACCCAATGAAATAAGTCTTCGCGCTGTGGCGTGCGAGAAATAGAAAAAATCGCGGAATTGGGTCTTTTAAGTACCTTTTGGTAGGCGCGCGTCCACGGAAAAACATGACTTTTCACCCGATAACTCGCAATACGATTAAGCTCTTCAATCATCTCAACACTTGAACCGACCAAAATACCCGACTCATCTAGATAATTACCTGGCGGAGAGATTTCTGTGTAAAAATTTAATGTCGGTTTTGTGGCATGGGCAGGAAAAAACAGCCACCCAATACACATCCAAAAGACTAATTTGATCATGCTTGTCTCTTTTATTTTATTAACACTTATTATGGTTGGATTTTATACACTTTAGTTGAGTGCTCAGCAAACGCTTCCCTTTTTAAGGGGCAAGGCATGTTTTTGGGATCCATTGTTGTGCTTCATTGGCATACATGGCTAACCACAATTGCGCAGCTTTGTTTTCAGCATGCCCATCTGCCACCACCAAAGCTGACGCGTTGGCAATCATCTCACTGCTAAATTGCATATTTTGAACTAACTGATACGCGCAAAGTGATTGTTTTTTTAAACCTGACCAAGCCACTTTTTTTAATTGGCTTTGCCGTGGTTTGCCACAATCATAAGCCATGTTTTTATTCAGTCCCCATGCCTCAACGAGTTCACAGGCTGGTTCGTACTCAGGAAACTCAACAAACTGACCCTGTACTCTGACATCAGTCCAATTGGGTGTCCAATTCAACAGGAGTATAGGTTCTTGTTTGGTGACCGCTGCTTTAAGTGCTTGCCATAAAGGTTGCGAACCCGAATAGCGCTCAATGCGATATTGTAATTTCAATGCACGGATCAAATCTGCATCATGAGGATTCCAAGGTCCAGTGCGATAAACCCCTTCATCTGCTCGTGCTGCATCTGCAAATACCTCAATACACTGATTTAGAGCGCGCCAATCAGGTAAATCTGGGCACAATTTCAACACATAAGCTGGAAACCACCAGTCCTCTCGGCCCTTTGCATTATGAAGCCCTAAGTCATCAAACCATTTATCAGCAAGCGCTTTTACCAAAACGTCAGTGACTGAGCTTTGCCATACCTCAACTTGAATATGAACAAACCCTTGTCGTAACGCTCCCCATTGATGCGCGACAGAAATATCTTGGTACTCGACTTGCTCTCCCATACCACTAATCATCAATCCTATCGCTTTAGAGAGCACTCGTTGGCTGGCCCATTCATTCATCGCGATTATCACAGTCGGTGGCGCTTTCTTTGCGGGCGTTGCACCCGCAAACACGCCTGAGATCCAACTAATGGCGTACAACATAAAACAAACAGATATCACCTTGGCGCTATTCATAACAATTTCTCAAGCGAACATCATCAGAGTATAGACAGAGTTAGCACTTTATACAGAGAACCCGTTTATAGGCCTCGACTTTGAGGCAAGCGCACATTCACGCGGGTACCTAATCCATCGGAGTTAGCTGCAACCACTAAGTGCCCGCCTTGATTACGGATCAACTCTCGGCTGATCACTAAACCAATACCGGCTCCTTGTTGCTTAGTGGTATAAAAAGGCACAAATAAGTTGTCAGGATTTTGAATGCCGATGCCTTGGTCGATAATATCAACCTCAATCGTGTTCGCACTTAGCGACCATTTCAACTGCGGTACTGTTTGACCACCTGCCTCATAAGCATTTTTGATCAGATTAATAAGTGCTTGCTCTAACTGCCCGATATCGACCGAAAAATAGACCGTAGCGTGACAACTAATGTCTAAGTCTGGGTAAATCGCTTTCAAACGCTGGTTAATCAACTCACTACTTACTTGTTTAGGCTGCGCTGTGCCCACTTGTGAAAAAGCACTGTAACTGGCCACAAAATCAAGCAAATTTAAGGCTCTTTTTTCAATCACTTGTAGCATATCGCAAGCTAAATCGTCCTTTTCACCGAGCTGTCCCTTGGCTTTCATTTGCAATAAAGACTGGCTCATCGAGCAAATAGGGGTTAAAGAGTTGCGGACTTCATGATTAATCACTCGGATCAGCCGTTGCCAAACCTGCTGTTCATTTACCCGTAATTGCTCTTCTATCGAGAAAAAAGCCAGCAATTCGTAACTTCGACCAGCGCGCCAAAATGAATGATTCGATATTTGATACCGACCCGTTTTAGAGGCTCGCTCAGCAAATTTCCATTCGGTATTGTCTTGATAAAGGCCCAATGTTTTGACATCTACCCCTTCAATCTGAGTTAATTTTAGTGTCTTTAAACAAGCCTGATTGGTAAAATAAACATGCTGGTATGGGTCAATAATTACAATTGGCAGATCAAGCATAGTGACAAATTCAAAAACAAACGCTTCTGTTTGACTATGCTCACGTTTTTTGTCGACTATCGTTTGTGCTACTTGATTGAAATCCGCTTTTAAACTGGCCACTCGACCACTTGTATATTGCGCCAAATGCCAACTATTGGTTTCTTGGTATTGCAGGCCATCTAGCTGCAAACCGATGCGCTCAATTAAATCGACAATCCGCTGATAACAGCGCAGCAATGCCCAGACGACTACGATGAAAAAAGGCATTAATAATGTCACACTGGTAAACCAATCAAATGTCCATGAATAAGCCAACAGGCTTCCCATAATGACCAATACGAAGAACACAGCTAGACCAGCTATGATCAGATACCGCTCAAAAGAGTGGAACCGTGCCATTTAACTCTCCCTGCCTTTGAGATCTATCCCAAACTTTTCGATGCGCCGATAAATAGCCGATTTACTGAGCCCTAAAAACTCTCCCGCCGCAATCACATTGCCATTAAATTCAGCCATGGCTTTGAGGATCATCTGTTTTTCTAATTCATCAAGTGGTAACAGAGGGAGTGCAGACGAAGGTGTCGCCTCAATGTGTTGCAGCGATAAATCACTCTCGGTTATCACACTGTGTTCTGACATAATCACTGCACGCTCAATACAATGGCTTAACTCTCGCACATTTCCCGGCCAACTGTAATACGTTAAGCTTTGCTGTGCTGATGGCGAAAAAGACATGCCATGACGTTGATATTTTTTACTGTGTTGGTGCAATAAATGTCGGCTGAGCGCTTCAATATCCTCAGGTCGCTCACGAAGAGGCGCAATATGAAGCTCAATTGTATTGAGGCGAAAAAACAAATCTCGACGAAACTCACCTTGCTCAATAGAGTTTGCAAGCTCCGCATTGGTTGCAGCGATAATTCTGACATCGGCTTGTTGAGTTTTGCTCGAGCCTAGCACTTCAAACTCGCGACTTTCGAGTACTCGCAACATTTTACTTTGTAGCTCAAGAGGAAGCGTAGCAATTTCATCTAAAAATAATGTACCACCGTCAGCGATTTCAAACCGCCCGAGACGATCCTCCTTAGCATCCGTAAAGGCCCCTTTTTTATGACCAAATAATTCACTTTCAAATAACGAAGGGGCAATAGCGCCAATATTGATACTCACAAAGCGCTGTGCATGACGAGCCGAGTGCTGGTGAATATAATGAGCAAGCAAGCTTTTTCCAGTGCCATTTTCGCCTGTAATTAAAATACTGGCATCTGTTTTAGCTGCACGGCGTGCTTGCGCTAGTAAGTGAATCATTTGCTCAGATTGGGCAATATATTCCTCTGATACATCTGACTGCAAGGCTTTTAAACAAGCATTGTCGTGGGTGATCTGTTGTTGTTTCAGCTGTTGTTCAACAATAGAAATCAACCGCATGTTATTCCAGGGTTTTTCTATAAAATCAACCGCACCCAACTGCATTGCTTGCACCGCCACATCGACACTCGCCCATGCCGTCATAACTACGACCGGAATATCATATTGCTGCGTTTTTAATTGCTGAAGAAAACGCAATCCTTCTTCACCAGAGGTGGTATCAAGCTTAAAATTCATATCGAGCAAAATAAGACTGACACCCGTACGTGCCAACATTTCAAAGGCTTCATCTGGGCCTTGTGCTTCGATGCAATGGTAACCCATTTGATTGAGCGCGATGGTTGCTGACATTCGTACATCAGCCTGATCATCAATAATTAAAATAGTGTCCATTTATTATTCTTTTTCTATATAAAACAACACGCAATGCGTGTTGTTTTATGGTTAAAGAGCGCTAAAAACCGTTTATTCACTGCGCAGCGACGCCATCGGTTTAGCTTTAATTAATATCAACAGTGGCCTAAAACAAGCAATCAATGCAATAGTTAAAGTGATCAACCAAGCTGTCATCTGTACTTTCCACTCCATTAACAACCAATGACTTAACTGAGCCTTATAGGCATAATAACCACTTAACACCATCACAATCGCCACACTAAAACCCAGCAATACCGGCACGACCGCTTCTTTACTCATTAATCTGATTAAGCGACTTTTTTTAGCGCCTAACGCCATGCGAATACCAAACTCATAACGACGTAATCCCAAGTTATAACTCAGTACGCCAAAAATACCGATAGCAGCGAGCAACAAGGTAAACACCGCCAAAGTACCACATAGCGCAACCGTCAAATGACTCATATACAATAAATTGTCATACTCTTGCGCTAAGTCTCTAAATTGCCATAACGTTAAATGGCTATTAGCCTCAAAAAGCAGACTCAGTACTTGCTTACCCGTTAATTGAACATTGTCATCTGTTTCAATAACAAACATATAACTCCAAGGTTGCGACGGCCACCAAATATGACGCCCAAATGACTCATCATGAAATTTAGGATGATTAAAATCGTCAGTTACGCCAACAATTTCAAAAACCTTTTCTTCTAACCCTTTGTAATTTTTGCCAATAATATGGTGATATTCGAGATCTGGCTGCAGCCACTTTGCCACGCTGACCGACACCAACAGTTCATTCACTTCGCCCCGAATCGCCTGCTCACTGAACGTACGACCAGCAAGAATGTTACTGCCAACTAAATCAAAGTAATCTGGCCCAACCCACTGACTAGGGAAAAAAATCGAACTGTTCCCTTCCATATCTGTAATTGTATTTGCGTTTTGTCTAGCGGTAACAGGACTTTGCCCCAGTGCAACACGTTTAATTCCTGGGCTATTTTGCAACACACTTTGATAATGCTTGATGTTGTCATAGCGCTCAGCGAGAGTCGCTTGGTTATTAGCTTGAAATAGCTGAGCAAAATATAAATTGTCCGTCTTACTGCCCAATGGACGATTAATTGTCTCAATCGACTTGCCAAGCACCATCATTGAAAAACTAACTAATATTGCCGCAACGCACATCTGGCTTGCGATTAACACCTTCACTGTGCGGCCAGACACTTGTGACACCCCACCTTTACCACTACGTTGCATTTGACTATTCAGCGCTTGGTAATTCACTAAACGTGCAGTGATTAGGGCAAAAACATAAGCAAGCAATAAACATAAACCTATGGCTATCATCACCAAGTTACCATCCACGGCAAGGCTATTAACCAAAGGTAAGCGCCCTTGAGCAAGGACTTTAAATAGCCGAATCCCCCACACTGATACAAACAGTGCGACACCTATAGAAATCACCATTAACATTAACGATTGTAGAAATAAGCTCTGGAATAATGTTTGACGCTTTGCCCCAAGCACCGCTTGTAACGCCAAGGTTTTGTGTTGCGCTAACGCCCGCGAAAAAAACAAGGTACTGACATTCAACACCGCAATCGTCAACAACCCCAAGGCCCCCGCCAGCATCATTAAGCTCAGCTCATCATTGTTGCCAAGCTCAGCTTCACGATAAAGGGTCGTCACAGGCTGAATATCACTAATACCGCCATTGTTGAGCCATTCGGGTTTGATGGTATCAATTTGACTTTTTAACTCTTCGCGCACCTGCGTTTCGTTCACGCCGGGTTTTAACACACCAATTAACTTCAGGTTACGAAATGTATTTGTCCATGGGCTTTGCCAATCCTCATTATGGAAAAAACGAGCATCCGCACTGGTTGGAAACCACACTTCAACCGAGCCTGAAGCAATCATATACGAAGGACTAAATTGCTCCGCAACCACACCAACAATGGTATGACTTGATCCGCCAATTCCCCCTGCCACATGCAACGTTTGCCCTAACACATCCGGATCACGATTAAAGTGCGTCTGCCAAAAACGCTCAGAAATTACGACGCTGTTATCAAGCTCTTCAAAGTTCTCAGCTAAGGCAAACCCTTGCCCTAAAACAAATGGCGTGTTGAGCAACGAGAAGTACTCAGCTCCTACATAAAGCACATCTTCTTTTGGTTGCCCTTCCAGGTTATCAAACACTTGCTCTGCAGCATTAATCATAAATGCCCGCTCAAAACTTTGGCTATGCTTGAGCCAGTGCACAATAGATTGATAACTTTGAAAGCCCGATGAGCTGTTATCTTGGTAAGTCGTTTGCTGCTCTACAACCAGCATGCGTGTTTCATCAAACACATCTAAAGGTTTTAAAAAATAGCTGTTCACTAAACTGAGCACGACAAATAAACAGGCCAACGTAAGAGATAAAGTCGCAACCACAGCAGCGACAAATCCCGGCGCACTTTTTAACATCGCCCATGCAAGGCGACATTGGCTTTTCAGTTTAACTAAATTGATCATGTTACACCGCCTCAGCGACTGGGCGAGTAGCGCGAGCGGTGGTGTGGCCGATAATTTCGCCATCTAACAACTTAAGCTGTGTGGTCGCTCGCCCTGCGTAACGTAAATCGTGGGTTACCATACAAATTGTGGTGCCTTTTTGATTCAGCGCATCGAGCAAATCCATCACCGCATCGCCATTTTTTGAATCAAGGTTACCAGTTGGCTCATCCACTAATAAAATACTAGGGCTACCAGCCAATGCCCGAGCAATGGCAATACGTTGCTGCTGCCCGCCAGATAATTGATTAGGCTTATGTTGTGTTCGGTGACTCATTTCAACATCGCTTAACGCTTTAATGACCGCTTTTTCAATCTCTGCAGCGCTCATCGCGGGTTCACGATAAGTGAGTGGCAAAGCGACATTATCAAAGACACTCAATTCATCAATCAAATTAAATGATTGAAAAATAAAGCCAATGTGCAAGTTTCTTAATTCAGCTTGCTTATCCATATCTAAGTTAGCGGTATCAATTCCTTTAATCAGATACTGCCCTGCACTTGGGCTATCCAGTAGACCAAGTAACGACAACAGCGTCGATTTTCCACAGCCTGAAGGGCCGCTGATACATAAATAATCTCCTTGATTAACCTCAAGATCAATGTGCTTGAGCGCATAGGTTTCAACATTTTGACTGCGATAAATCTTGGCTATTTTTTTTAATGAGATAAGTGTCTGGGTATTCATAAACTGTCCTGTTCTATTTTTATTGTTGCCAAATGCTGCCATTTCGATAAATCCGAAATGATCAGCAGCTCACCCACCTCGACCCCCTGAAGAAGCTGAATTTTATTATCGCTCAGTGTACCAAATTCAATTATTTCAGGCTGGGCTAAATGAGAATGTGGGTTAAGTTTAAAAAGGGTATTTTTGGAATTTGCTTTAGTGCCATGCGGCACATTGATAACCAGCGCTCGTGGGATCACTTCACTAATCACATAACCTTCGATACTTAAATCAGGTCGAGCATTCGCCGGAAGGTCGCCGTGCAAATCAAGTTCAATCATCACACGCCCATCGGTAACAACTGGGTCAATGCGGCTGACAGTAGCATCAACCTCTCGACTAAAAGTGTTGACTTTGGCGGCCATATTGAGACTGATTTTCTCAGCATCGGCCTGCTGGATCAGTAGCTCAGCTTTTAATGCTGAATCTGAGCCCACGACAGCCAGAAGGGTACCGGTATTTAAATTTTGACCGAGTTCAACATTCAGCTCTTGCAGCATGCCATCGATCCCCGCTTTAACATGTAGCTGCTCAAACGCTTGTTTTTGCATGACATAATTGAGCTCAAACTGCCGTAATAACTCTTGCTGCACTTTAATCCGTTCGCGATGCATCTCTTGTAATTGCAACGAACGTTGTTGCTCAATCGTCACCCGTTGATTAAGTTGCTTAACGTGTAAAAGGCTACGCTTGTAATCCAAACTCGAGACAATCCCTTGCTCGATTAATTTACTTTCAGCCTCAGCTCTGAGCTGCGCATTTTCGAGCTCACTTTGCAGTAAAGTTAAAGTGGATTCCCGCTCAAGTAGTTGGCTTTTTTGGTTAATAATTTGCTCGTTATACACAGCTTTTTGCCGTGCGAGTTCAAGCCTTGCAACCGACAAACGCTGCGTTTGCTCGGGGTTAACCAAACTGACAATCACTGTCTCTTTACTCACTCGTGTGCCTGGATATACATGAATAGCTTCGACTGTGGCCATATGCGAGTTGGTTAAAAAACGTTGCTGCTTGGCTTTTAAGCGACCAAATCCGCGGATTTTTACAGCAAAGTCTATTTGCTGCACCTGCGCTATTTGAACAGATGAAGCCAATAAACTCATTGGGCTAAGCCACTGTTTCAATCCATATAAAAAGAGCACAAAGCAAACAATCACCAGCGTCCAGATTATTTTATATTGCTGACTTTGTGAACGCTGGCTGTTAAGCGTTAAATCAATATCCATAGAAAAACAGTTATCATTATAAAGGTACGAACATTAGGCTAACTTCGTGCCAGAAATAAAACATTGATAAACAAGTAGTTTTTAATTTAATCATACTGCAGCATTCCCTTTACAGGGAAAATGAAATCAGAAATGGGAATAAACGAAGTTGATTATCTTTGCTTAAATTTACTGCATAGCAATACGCAGAACTCTGGTATAATAAGGGTTGAATTTTCCCCATGCTTATCAATACAGGATTACCACCTTGAGCCAATCAGCATTTTCATCACTCAAGTTACAACCTGCGTTACTTGAGAATTTAACGTCACTTGAATACACCTCGATGACGCCAATTCAAGCGCAAAGCTTACCGCACATTCTTGAAGGTAAAGATGTCATCGCCCAAGCCAAAACAGGCTCAGGCAAAACCGCAACATTTGCTTTAGGTTTGCTCGAAAACCTCGATGTACGTAATTACCGTATCCAAGCGTTAGTATTGTGTCCGACTCGCGAACTTGCAGACCAAGTAGCGCAAGAGATCCGCACACTTGCTCGTGGTATTCCAAATGTGAAAGTGCTGACCTTATGTGGTGGAGTGCCAATGGGCCCACAAATCGGTTCATTAGAGCATGGTGCGCATATCATTGTTGGCACCCCTGGGCGCATTGAAGATCACCTTAGCCGCCGCACGCTTAATTTGCATAATGTAAATACCTTAGTGCTTGATGAAGCCGACCGTATGTTAGATATGGGTTTTGCTTCGGCACTTGATGCTGTGATTGATCAAACACCTCATGATCGTCAAACATTGTTTTTCAGCGCAACATTCCCTGAAAAAATTCAGTCTATTGCCAATCGCACTATGCGAAACCCTATAAAAGTGACGGTTGAAACAAGTCACAATAATGTCAATATTCGCCAATATTTTTATAAGTTAGAGCAAAACAAACAACGCATGACTGCGTTACGTTTGTTACTACTCAAGCATCGCCCAGAAAGCTGTGTCGTGTTTTGTAATACTAAAGTTGAAACACAAGCGGTTGCTGATGAGCTGTCAGTTTGTAGCTTTAGTGTGTTAGCGCTCCATGGTGATTTAGAGCAAAGAGAGCGGGATCAAACGCTGGTTCGTTTTGCAAATAAAAGCGTATCAATATTAGTGGCGACCGATGTTGCTGCACGCGGACTCGATATCAACGAGCTTGATATGGTGATTAACTACCACATTACTCAAGATCCAGAAGTCCACGTCCATCGCATTGGCCGTACAGGCCGCGCTGGTAGCAAAGGAACCGCCCATTCATTGTTTACCGATAACGAAAGCTACCGTGTTGCTGCGGTTTCTGAATATTTCGATAAGCAATTTGATATCACCCCATTACCTCCTTTTAGTTTGCTCGATAAAATCGCAGAAAAGCCACCTATGATCACTTTGCAAATTGATGGCGGCAAAAAGCAAAAGGTACGCCCAGGTGACATTTTGGGAGCCTTAACCTCAAAAGACGGAATTTCAGGTAAGCAAGTTGGCAAGATCAACGTACTCGACAACTTTGCGTATGTCGCAGTTGCCCGGGATGCTGCCAAACCAGCGCTTCGTAAACTTGGCGAAGATAAAATCAAAGGCCGCCTGTTCCGCGTACGTCGTATTAGTTAAAAACCCTATGATGCAGCCAACCACTGGCTGCATCATTCTTTTAACCTCTCCTCAATCAGTTGAATTAACAATAAATTTAACTAAACTCAAAAAGCAGCCGATACCTAAGTAGACAAAGTTTGCTGATAACTCTGATTTCCCTTATTCTTGATCATTATTGGTTTGCATTAATTGCTTAATCAGCAGCATCACCTCCAACAGAGGCATTACAACCTGCGGTATGAATAAAAATAAAAAAACGTATCAAACAGCTCGTTTATCCGCTATTCCTAACATGGCCAGTGCGGTATCGAAAAAAATTAGCCTGTTTCAACAGCAACACCGCAAAGTGGTCGAAGACGCCACCCTCTTTTTTAGTACCTATCCTGATGAAATTAATCAATTAAAAAAACTGAAAAAGAAACTCAATGCTTATGAGCATCAGATTGATATTATTGTTAAATATAAAAAAGAGCACGGCCATTTACCGGCTATTGCTGGGCAAAAATCATCAGAGAAATACCTAGATCAGCTTTACCGCTATGAGCAGCACGATAAAAAACAATTTCAAACACTGCGTCAGAACATGATCGCTCAGCAAACAAAACGTTACGAAAATATCGACCATCTCACAGACAACATGCTCGATTTGCTCAATAACCAACGTATTTTTAGCCAGTTTTTAGGGACAATCGTGCTTTCAACGCCCTTACCGGATGAAAAAATACGTTGCGTGCGCAATGAAAAATTTAAACCAATTTATATTGCTGGTTTAATGGTGGCGCTGTTTGAGGAAATTCGCATCACCCATGGGTTTAAAAACCGTTACTTAACACAAGCCATGGAAGATATGTTCACTGATCCAACTGCTAGCTTTATGGATATCGAACAAAATAATCTCTCTAACGAAGAAATGGCCGCCTACCGTGAAGAAGTACTTAAACCTATAGCAAAAGCGGCATTACTCCTTTGGATTGGCAGTTACTCGCCAGAGGTTGAAGAAATTTTTGCCGGTGATCGCTATCGTTTATTAACCCCGGATGAGCGTAGCTTGTTAGTCAGCACTATCAAAGAAAAGTCGATGATGTATCTCAAGTCAGGCATTGGGATCCCCCCTAAGCGCTTCAATACTCATCAAGAAAAAATTGACTATACCGAGTACGAAAAAGCCAAACTCGACTTTATGTTATCTTTTTTCAATGAAGAAGACCCCAGCAATGTAGAGCTGCAGCGTTTAATGAAAATCCCTGTGGTGTACTCTTCTTTTATGGTCTCGACTAAGCCTGATTTTGACTATCGTCGAATTTACGATGCCTACGATACCATTAAAAAAAGCGCTGTAGATGGGGAGTTAGACAGCCAATACAGTAAGTTATTTTTAGCTATGGTTGGGCGTTTTCCACTCGGTAGCGGAGTTTATTTTTTAAACCCTGAAACAGGATCCATCGAGCAAGCGATTGTGTCTTCTTTGTATCCTGACAATCCGCATAGCCCAATTTGTAAACAAATTACCCGTCGTCAACTCAAGTCGATGACACAGCAAGAAATTATTATTCCACCAGCCAACAATATTTTCTTTGAAACTGCTCGCCAACTGTCCGGCTATGATGATGAGTACTTTAAGCTAAAGTACCAAGGATCATTTGTTTGGAATGCCAATGAAGTCTGGGAAGTACAAATACCCGCGCTGGATTTTTGGAAAAAAGATGGCACTCGAAAAGTCTGCACCGCACCGCCGCCAATAGATGATTAAGTAGCGCCAAAGATTTTGCCCTAAAACGGTACGGTAATTGCTTTATTTTGTGTATCACAAGCCAAGTAACGCAATTATGAACGCAATCAACCCGTACCAATCGAGCGCATCCGAACTCAACCCGAGTCAATTAGGGCAAACTAAACCATCGCAACAAGCAGCAAACACCGATAGCACCTCGCAAGCAGCGCCTGAGAACAAAAACGCGATTAATCAGTACATTCATTTATCTGAGCGCGGCAAAAAATTACAGTCTATCAATGCACAATTTTTCCATAACAACAAAATATCTTTCGAACAGCTGCCAAGTTACATCAACGCATTGCACAAAAATGGCTTAATTAATGCCGATCAATACCAGCACTTAAAAACCCAAAACCCAGCAACTGAACAACCCTCAGGCGGCACATCTCTGAGTGGATTTGTCACCGAACTCCACTCAGAGTTAAAAAAAGAAAACCCAGACCATCAGCTGCTAGCACCACTGCAATTGACCGCCTCATTATTCGATCAGCTTGAGCAAGGTAAAGCGATTAATAACGAAGACGTCAAACAGGCACAATATGGCTTTAACCAATTTTTTGCCTCCGATGAATTCAACACACTCACACCTTCGGCGCAACAAGGGTTACTGAAAATAAACGATACGCTCGGCTTAATAGCTGTACAAGGTCCATCTGCCAATGATAAAACCAACGCGTATAAAACAATTGCTAACTTAAGTTAAACGTTGTTTTTATTTTAAAAAGCCACCCAGTTACCTAACCTTTACTCTAGTTAAGGTCTGGATACAATCTGGATAAGAGAGTAACCAACATACTGAATTAAAAATAAATATCGGCTCCATTCATCTCTAGGTGATTATTAGCCATAGCTAAAATACATAGTCTATACTGCCTAAAGTAGCTTCAAAACTGATTAAACCGCTTATACAGTCACATGCCTAGTGCTACTAACAAGCACAGATGATATGGAGCAAACCTTGCCAAAATTAAAACTATCTCCTCTTCAACATGCCTTGCTCTATGCCTGTTTGATGCTCGGCTACTTATATTCAGGATCTTTTTTCTCTGGGCTTTCTGCACAATCTCAGGTGGTGCTGATTTGGCTTCCAGCAGGCATTGCACTGTTTGGTGTGTATTTATGGAGCTGGCGATTTTTACCTGCCATTTTCTTAGCTTCTGCAACATTCAATTTAACTGCACAAGATCATCTGCAACTATCTTTACTCCTCACCCCGCTAGGTGCTGAGGTTGGCCTAATAGCATTAGGAGCATCATTGCAAGCGGCCGTGGGCGGAGTAATATTACGACGTTACATTGGCGACCCACTGATCTGCACCTCAAGCTTAAAAATTTTGCTGTTCATTTTTGTGATAGGAATTGGAGTCAATCTCATTTCTGCCAATATCGGTGTGTATGCGCTCAGCACTTTTAACTCTAATTATAGTAATGAGCATCACTGGTTGAATGTATTAAATTGGTGGCTCGGTGATTCACTGGGTGTCTTACTAGCCACACCTGTTTTATTTGCACTATACCATTTAGGGTTTCTGCCTAAAGGTAACAAAAAAAGTCATTGGTTGATTGTCGCAACCGTTAGCATTGCATTATTTTCAGTCACCTTCACTACGGTTATTTTTCACAAGAACAGCGAGTTGAATTCATTAAAATTAAGCCAACGCGAAACCAAAGTGATTGAAAATGCCATCTATCGTCAGCTCAACAATAGTCTTGTGCACATCCATAGCCTCGCCAGCTTTATTCAAAATACCCCTAACTTAACCACTGATAAATTTGATAGTTATGTTGCTCAGTTAATCGCCGATGAGCCTAGCATCAAAGCAATGTCATGGAACACGATTAACGACAAAGATTCCTTATTAAACCTGCAGGCACGCCTTTTTGAACATTATCAGCGCCCAATCTCAATTCAAGGCACTCCCTTGTCCAAGAGCGATCCCTATATAGTAGTCGAAATGATCAGCCCTCTTCTCGGCAATGAGAAAGCGCTTGGCTTTAATGTTAATTCAAACCCCAAACGTAACACTGTTTTGACTCAGGCTGAAAAAGCAAATACCCCTCAAGCGACCTCGATTATTCAATTGGTGCAATCCGATTATCCTGAAGCTGGTTTTTTACTATTTTCCCCTGTATATCAATTAACAAGAAATGCCACCAACAAAAAACAGCTGATAGGTTATGCAACCGGTGTTTTTTTAGTCAAAGAATTACTCAGTAAAGCTATTACTCCCTATCAAGAAGATATGTTTCATTTAGAACTGTATGAACCGGGTACAAACCGCGCCTTCTACGACAGCTTTGATGAATTACAAAAAACCAACGTACAAAATCTGCAATTACTCGGCAAAGAAAATGTCACTTCTCTTACGTTTAATTTTTCTGGGCAAACATGGTTAATGAACTTACAACCCAAGAACGATTATTTAGCACACCACCCAAACGATTTGTCTATTTTACTGATTTGCTTTCAAGTGTTGATTGTTGCGTTTATCATACTACTGATTTTATTAATGAATAACCGACAAACGATTCTCAATCACCTCGTCTCAGTACGTACAAAAGATTTAAAACGTGAAAAACAACTGTCCGAGCAAGCCAATAAAGCAAAAAGTCGTTTTTTAGCAAACATGAGTCATGAAATACGCACTCCGCTCAACGCTGTCATCGGCTTTTCTCAATTAGCAAAACAAACCAAGGATACCGACACCATAGTTGATTACATTGACAAAATAGCGCTCTCTTCAAGCTCGTTGTTGAATATCGTCAATGATATTTTAGATATTTCCAAAATTGAGTCAGATAAATTACAGCTTGAAAACATTCCGTTTGATTTATTGGGCATTTTACAGCGTGTTGATGCGATGTTTTCACCCCTTGTGCAAAATAAAGGTTTGCAATGGAACCTTAATAATTCACTGCCTCAACCAACTTGGTATTTGGGCGACCCAGTTCGAATTGAGCAAATCCTGATTAACCTCTGTAGCAATGCGATTAAATTTACTCAATCGGGGAGCGTAACGTTAACCGCTCAAGTACTGTCTCAAAGCAGCACAGAGCACACTCTAAGTTTGGCAGTGATTGACACTGGGGTCGGTATCAAACCAGAGATCGCCAAAACTCTTTTTAGTGCTTTCACTCAAGCCGATGACTCTACATCACGCCGCTTTGGTGGCACAGGATTGGGTCTGGCTATTTCTAAGGAGCTGAGCTTACTAATGGGTGGCGATGTGACATTAACAAGCGATGAAGGACTAGGCAGCACCTTCACCTTTCGCGTCACGCTAACGACTACAGCACCGCAAGCAACTAGCCAAGTTGAACCTGACATCGATTTATCGAACATACGCATTTTGGTCGCCGAAGATAACCCTATAAATCAAATTGTCATTCAAGAAATGTTGCGAACATTAAACATTGAAGCGGTTCTAACAAAAGACGGGCAAGAAGCGATAGACACCTTGCAACAACAGCATTTTGATTTAATTCTGATGGACTGCCAAATGCCCGCCCTTGATGGGTATGAGGCCACAAAACAGATTCGCACACTTCCGGAATTTCAGCACATCCCAATCATAGCGTTAACCGCAGATGCCATGCCAGAAGATAAAGCACATGCACTCGATGTCGGATTTAACTTTCATCTCGCCAAACCCCTTGATATCAAAAAATTAAAACTGTGCTTAAGCCAATTTAAGCTATGAAGCTTTACAGCTCTCTGTACGATACAAACGCTTTTATCTTGAATAAAACTTAACCTCGAAAAAGCAACAGATCTAAGTTCATAGCTAAAATACACGGCTACTGTTTATTGCTTGCAAATCATAGCCACAAACGTCAAGGTGCTTATTTGTGATTGAACCCAAAGCGTTTAATATTCACACTCCAGAAACACCAGACTGACGATAGGTTTAATATGTTTCACCACCAATTTATTGATGACTTAAGCAATATCGCCCCTGCTATCTGGGATGCCCTGTTTGAGTCTGATCCGCTGGTTAGCCATGCTTTTTTGCTAGCCTGTCAGCAAAGTGGCGCTGCGAGTATACAATCTGGCTGGCATGCACAGCATTTAGTGATTTATCAAGAATCTGTGGTCGTTGCTATTTTACCGGGTTATTTAAAAACCCATTCATATGGCGAATACGTGTTTGATTGGTCGTGGGCAGAAGCCTATGAACAACATGGCTTAACATACTACCCAAAATGGGTGTGTGGCGTGCCCTTTAGCCCAGTCAGTGGCACGCGCATTGGCTGCCAAGAGCTCAATGTTCCCTTAATCCAATACATTAGCGATACTCTTAACAATCATTGCCAACAACATGGTTGGTCAGGCTGGCATGTGAATTTTTTGCCCAAAGAACAAAGCGACCAACTCAGAGAGCACAACACCTTGCAACGTATTGGAGTGCAATTTCAATGGTTCAATCAAGGTTACCTTGATTTTGAGCATTTTTTAGCTCGCTTTACTGCTCGACGACGAAAAACGCTCAAAAAAGAGCGACAAAAGGCATTGGCAGATAACTTAATCATTCAATGGCTCGAAGGCGACGACATTACCACAGAGCTTATGGATCAATTCACGATTTTTTACCAACAAACCTATTTGAAACGCTCGGGGCATTTGGGCTATTTCAATCAGAATTTTTTTCGTCAGCTGCAGCACAACTTGCGCGATAAGTTAGTTATTATGGTGGCTAAAAAGGATCACGATATCATCGCCGCCACCTTAAGCTTAAAAAGTCACGATACCCTATTTGGCCGCTACTGGGGAGCCAAAGAGCATTATAATTTTCTTCATTTTGAGCTCTGTTATTACCAAGGGATTGAATATTGCATTAAACATGGGTTAGCGTGTTTTCATGCTGGCGCACAAGGTGAACATAAAATTATGCGGGGTTTTGAAGCGGTATTTACCTATTCGAATCATGCCATTATCCATCCTGAATTTAGCGCCGCAATTGGTCATTTTATTGATCGTGAAACCACTCATTTACGCCAGTATCAGCAGCAATGCTTAACATTACTGCCTTTTAAAAAAGATGTACCTATTTAATGAATATTGCTAATGTGAACAACTCCAACTTTTGCTGGATTGCATCGTGAAACAAAAAGCGCGAATAGCACTAATGTGTGGTTTGATTCTTCCTTTATTCTCGTTTTCAAGTCCCTTAATGATTTTAGCTTGGCTCCCCTATTTGATTTGTGGGTATTTTTACCTCACCAAACGCTATCAACTGGCTTTTTGGGGCGCATTGCTACCTGTTTGTTTAGACATACTGTTATTCATATCCAGTGACGATCAGCAAGCTGGTGTCAATTTTGGCATGCTGCTCAACCTGTATGTCGCCCCTTTCATTAATTTATTGTTATTAATGCCGCTTGGATTAATAGCCCACGATTTATACGGAAGATTGAAACAAAAAACACGAGAGACACATTAACTCTGAGTTTTCTCAAACACCAACAACTGATTGTTTGCTGGCATTGCCGTATCACTTAACAGTGTCAGCCCAGCCGTTGCCGCCAATGCCAAAATAGCCTCTATATCACGCACACCTCTGGCCGGATCATGAGCTTTTAACCAGCAATCAAAATCGGCATTACTGTCACTGGTAAAGCACCCTTGGTATTTAAACGGCCCATAAATAACCAAGCGCCCACCTTGTTGTAAGTTTTCAGCTACTCCAGCAAAAAAGAGCGCTACGATTGACCACGCCATAATATGTAAGGTATTGGCGGTAAAAATACCGTCAACTTCACCACAAGGCCACTTTTGTGTGACATCTAATGCTAAGGGCGACACTAAGTTAGGACTGGGATACTCGGCTATCCATGCATTAATTCCATCATGATTAATGGTTAGATCACTGGTTTGCCAAATGAGATGAGGGAGGTGCTGAGCAAAAAAAACCGCATGCTGACCGGTGCCAGAGCCCACTTCAAGCACATGGCGAGTCGAACTGAACACCTCAGTTAATAGCGATAAAATAGCCTGTTTATTATTTTCACACGCTTGTGAAAAAGGAGGGAGCGACATGCTGACTCTCTAAGAGCAAATAAAAAGCAGATTAACATAAAAAAATACGCGGGTTGCCATAAAGTAAGCGCATCAATGCACCAACTAAGTGGCTATTTGCACTAAAAAATTGCATTTTGCCTCGCAAGAAACCTCTCGAATAACGCATCACGATGTAAATCAGTTGGTTAGACAGTGGCACAAGATCTGCTACTGTTAAAGTGTGAATTACTTAAAAGTGTTAGCACACTGAGGAGCGTTATTATGGTACATATTTCACTTTGCCAAAAATTAGAAAGTTTTTACCCATTAGTTGATCAAGAGTTATTTGAAACTAGCTGCGAATATCGAACAGAAGTGCTCAATCTGTTTGCTGCCCAAGAACAGCAGCTAGAAGCGCTCAAAGAAGCTTACTGCGGTCAATCATCGACTCCAGAAACAAAAGAGCCTGTTTTTGTATTAGGATACAACTAATTGAGCCGTCAGATCTGAGCCAAACTCTCTCTTTGGCTCAGTAATCATGTAAAATATCCCCACTAATTTTCCCGACATTCTCACAACCACATAATGCCATTGTCATTTGTATTTCATCTTTGAGTATTCGCAGCATATGCGCCACGCCTAACGGGCCAGCTGTCGCCAAAGCATACATCATAGGTCGGCCAATCATTACCGCATTTGCCCCAAGGGCCAGAGCTTTCACCACATCGGTCCCCCGACGAATACCACTATCGAGTAATACAGTCATTTCCTGACCGACTTCCTCACGAATTGCTCTTAAGGTATTGATACTAGGCGCTGTAGAGTCGAGCACACGGCCACCGTGGTTAGACACCACAATTCCTGATAAATGAAGCTGCTTAGCCAAGCGGGCATCTTCAACGCAAGAGATACCTTTTAGAATAACAGGCAATTTTGTTGCACTGATTATCTTTTCAATGGTCTGCCAAGTCGGTGCGACAGCTAAACACGCCTCTAAACTGCTAGGTTGATTTCCTCCTTGGATATTGACCGCGGCAATACCGTCAGGCAAACAAAAGCCCACTCGCTGTTCGCGGTTTCTTAAACCATTGATTGGCGCATCAACGGTGATCACCAACGCCGAGTAACCAGCCATTTCAGCTTGTTCAATTAACTGCAAAGTCTGTGACCATTGCGGCTGTATATACAACTGAAACCAAGCAGAATTACTGGCTTTATATTTAATAACCTCGCCTAAAAGGGTGCTCGCAAGTGTACTGAGTACATAACCAATGTCTTGCGCCGCGGCCGCTTGCATCACCCCCACTTCACCGCTTGGATGCGCTAATTTTTGATACGCAACCGGTGCTAATAACAAAGGAAAGGCATGATCTTCTGTGAGTAACCGCACTTTCGTATCGACTTTTGTAACGCCATTGAGTACGCGTTGTTTCAAGTGAAACCGACTAAATGCGTGCTGATTGTGTTGCGCAGTCAATTCATCCGCACTGGCACCATCAATATAGTGCCATGCATTTGCAGGCAGTATTTTTGCTGCATAGCGGCGATAATCATGCAGTGAAACAATATCCTGAGGGGGTGTATCGAACGGTTTCATCAACTAGCCTGACTGTGTAATCGCTGTAATATTGCGATATTCTGCTTCAAATCGAGTCGATTTGGGTTATGTGCCAACACTTTATTGAGCAGCACAATCGCACTGCCATAATCTTGCTGGTTAATTTCTAGTTGGGCGTGCCCAAGCAACGCTTGCTCTTTCACTGCGCCAATCACGGCGGCTCGAATATAATAGAGCTCAGCGCGACTATACGCATTTTGCGTTGAAAAATGCTCAGCCAGCGCCAATAACACTTCGCCATTATTGCTATCTAGCAATAATGATTGTTCATACCATTTTAACGCTTGCTTGATTGAACCCTTCTTTGCTGCCAGCTGACCTTTAAACGCATAATAACGACTTTGGTCAAACACAGTTAACGTGCCTACATCAGCAATTGTTGTCAGTAGTTGCTCGGCTTCTTCATAATGTTGCTGCTGTAACAACCAAGAAAATGTTGGATGCAACAGACTAAACTGAAGCGCATCTTGGCGAAGTACATCTTTTAAAAGCGTGCTGGCGCGAGCGACTGAACCATGTTGGATATGAAGCTGTGCGGTCAGTAAGCGATTATTGACTTGCGTATCACCTAAACGCAACGCCATTTCAAAACTAGACAGCGCTTGCTCAAACTGCTGTAGATTGAGGGCAATTTGCCCACGCCTGAGCCATAAGTTGGCATTATTTTCATCGTTGGCAATTAAATCCATCACAAGCGCATGCGCCGCTGAAAATTGCTGCGACTGAATCAATGAAGCCATTAACCCTTGCTGCCATTGTTGATTATTTGGCTCAAGTAACAACGCCCGTTGATACCCACTTATTGCTGCCCAAGGTTGATGGTTTTGCATGTTGATATAGGCAAGTTGACCAAATAACTGCGCATCATGATGGCCCAACGCAATGGCTTGACCAATGTGAAAGTGCGCCTTGTGGTAGTCTTTTAATTGCAGGTAAATGACCGCTAAACTACGGTGCGAACGGCTTAATCCCGGAGCTTGTTTAAGTGCGATTAATAAAGCCTCTTCGGCTTTAGCATATTGTTCAAGTGCTAGATAAACCTGCCCGGTTAATTGCCACAACGCTGCGCTTTTAGTGGTGCTTTTATATCCCTCAAGTAAGCTTGCTGCACTGTGATAATCGGCGTTCGTCAACAATGGTTTGAGCCGCTCAGCCAAAGGCTGCTCGTTGGGTGTTAAGCGCGCTTCATGATTGGGAATGACCACAGTATCAGCTTTAAATGCCCATACTGGAGGCTCGAGTATAACACTGACCTGATTGACTTGTGCCTGAGCAACACTTGATACGGCACACACAATTGCGCCAACCACACATTTTATAAGTTTCAATTTCATGATTTTTTAAATTCCACAGGCCAGATAAAGCGCGCTTTGACCGCCTCACCATTTTTTTTCGGTATACTGAAACGCGATGATTTTATAATTTTATCAATCGCGTTGTTTAATTCTGGATACGGATTATGCGCTATTGAAATTAAGCTAATCTGACCTTGCTCATCAATAAACACATCCAACTTGACCACCGCTTGATGCACGCCTTTTCGCACTAAACTATTGGGAAACGCAGCCTTAATTGGGGTTAGGAGTTGCGGTAAACCATCCAGATCATTCAAACCAAATGCTTGCCAATCAATATCAAGTTGGCTTTGCCAGTCCGGTTCGACATTCATTTGAGGGGTCGGAACGTGCGTATCCATTTTGAGGGCGACAGGTGCGACTAAGCTTATTTCAACAGCTGGGCCTTGACCTTCTACTGCTAAAGTTAACGCTTCGGGAGGTGTTGGTTGCTGAGTGGTCGGTGGCGGAGGTGGTGGAGGTGCCAACGCCGTCAATTCAACCTCTCTAACCACCACCGTTCGCTCAGCTTGATCACTAAACCATTGATTAATAAATAACAACGACACAGCCGAGCTGACACACAACAATGCCAGCAACACGGCATAAACATGATGACGTTTTAATTTCATCTTAGGGGATCGTCGCAATACTGACACTGGCAGCACCTGCCAATTTACTTTCATCCAATACTTGCACTAACAGCTCTGTTGGAACGAGTTTGTCAGCTTGGATCACCACTGGCAGGGCGCGATTTTTTAATAAATGCGCAACGGTATTTCTAACCCCTGCGACGCCAATATTACTGCCATCGTAAATCACCTCTCCCTGATTAGTAATCGCCAGCATGATGATATTTCGCTCTAGCTTAGCGGTTGAAATTGCTTGGGGTTTATCAACTTCAACTCCGGTTTCTTTGACAAATACTGTGGTCACGATAAAGAAGATTAACAAAATGAACACCACATCCAGCAAGGGCGATAAATCAATGTTTTGCTGCTGTTGCTCTAAGCGATTTTTCAAATTAGCGCGCATCAGCCAAGCTCGCTTTTTGCACTAAATTATTAAAATAAGTCAACATTAACCAAGCAGGAACCGCTAATACTAAGCCCAATTGCGTGGTCCATAATGCACTAGCAATACCTTGGCTAAGCACGCTGCTGGCCGAGAAACTGTCGCCTAATGACATCGCATAAAATGACTGTAGCAACCCCATAATGGTCCCAAGCAACCCCAACAATGGCAAAGCATTGATTAGGCAGCCCACGGTTTGTGACCATTGCTTTTTTTGTTCGGTATTCAGGCTACTTGGCCGAACTACCATCAATAAACACAATTTGTAGTACACAAATAAAGCTAACGTTAACATGGCCCAAACTACAATATTATCAAATGATTGCATTATGCCGCCTCCTTCAATGTGCTCTGTTCGACTGCGCCTAACTGGCTTAAATTCACTGCGCAACTTTCAAGATCACCGTAATACGTTTTTGCACGGCGCGATAACAATGCATGGCATAACAAAGCTGGGATCGCGACAACTAAACCAAGCTCAGTGGTCACCAATGCCTCAGAGATCCCGCCCGAAACAGCGGCAGGATCGCCCGCACCAAACAAAGTCATCAGCTTGAATGTTTCAATCATGCCACTCACTGTCCCAAGCAACCCAAGCAAAGGAGCAACAGCAGCGGTAATCGCAATGGCACCAAGCCAATAATCTAAGCGATGCTTATGATGCAGCAGTGCCGCAAAAAGCTGATCATCTCGGCTGGGCCCTATTTTTGTATTGGCCGTTATGTCAAGTAGTTGCCCTTGCATCGAATCTCCAAGCTGGCTCTTGAGCTGCGCTAATTCTTGGTTCACACTTTGTTGATCTTTCTGAGCAAAAATATGAGCCAAACGTGTACTTAGTGCTGGCTGTACCGCAGGTAAACGCCATAACTGAATGCTTTTTGCAAAAGAAATGAATAAGGCAAAGACCCCAAAGATCAAAATAGGTAAGACCCACACCCCACCTTTTTGAATGTGATCCCACAGGGACTCTTCGGCTATCTTGATGGTGAGGGCACGATCTAAGGTCGGATCAAACATAATTTTTCCCGAAGATCCTTGCTGTAAGCGCTGAAGTTGTTCGCTATCACTGCGATCAAATGCTAGCGCAACTTGTGCGATCTCATTTTTCATTTGATACAAACCGCCCTGTCCTGTGCTTGAGTCTATGTACCAATGTACCGGCCCTAAAGATAAGCTTTGTACTTGGGTTAACTGACCATCACTCAGTGCTAATTCTAAGGGGGTAAAAGTAGGGCTACTGCGCAGCACTAATTGACCTAAGTGCTCAGAAAGTTTGGCTAGCATTGCTGTTAAGTCAGCCCCTGCATTTATCTCTCGTAACTTGGCTTGCTGTGCAAAGCGTTGTAACTGATTGTTTTGATAGCTATCTTGCTGGCGCCATTCTTTTAAGCGTGTTTGTAGTTGCTCAAAACTTAAGGTCTGCTCATCAGCGGCGCGCCTTGCTACAGCAGTTTGTTGTTGTAACGCCAATACCTTAGTTTCTAATTGCTGTATTTGCTTGGCGTATTGACTGCTCTTGGTATAGATTGCTTGCTCTGTTTTGACTAAATTACGCTGTGCCTGTTGAATATCATCAATCAAACCTTGCTGAGGTGATGCTCCTTGGGCGAACACACTGCACAGCGCCAACGGTAAAACGATGAACCCGAACCAATGTTTATTCATGACCACTGTCCACCTTTAATAAATGATCATTCGAATTAAGTGACACAGGTAACCGTATAAAATCCGCTTCTTTTCGTTGCTCAATCATGGCAATAGCATCGCGAATATCTGCAGCTTGTAATGCCGGATTAACTCGCCACTGCCAACCATGATCGGTCGCAAGCCCTTCAAAAACCTGCTCTTCATCCAAGCTGATATACCAACCACGTGAAATCCCCAAGTAAAGCTGTTTCACTAGCCGTTCTTCTTGTTCTGCAACCAATATTTTGGATTCAAATGAGGCTATTCGTTGGTCAAAGTCAGTCAATTTTGTAAACAGGCTTAATAATAAGGTCAGTTTGTCGCTGTTACTCGCATCGACCAAAGGCATCTCATCCATTGCAGTTTTCCACTGCAATGCCAAAGGCGGTGGCAGGCGATAAATAATATTATTTACTTTGCTCAACTGTTGAGACAGCCACGTGCTCATAACTTGTTGATTGGCTTCCATATTGGTTTGCAATGCTAATAGCTGCGCCCGTTGCTGCTCGACTTCACTCCCTTTTGCCTGATTATCAGCCATCAAAGTATTGAGCTGCTTAATCTCTTGGCGAAGTAATTCAATACGTTGCGTTAAAACTGGCTCCTGTTGATGCCATTCACTTTGCAAACGACTTTGCTGCTGAGAAAGACCTAACCATTGCTGTACTAATTGGTCAGCTTGTTTGACTGCATTTTCACTCTGTTGTGCATACGTTGTGACGCTAAAAAAACTTAACACCATTGCCGACACACAAACAAAGCACCAAACACTAATGTGCTGTTTTAACGCCATTTGTCTGTTATTCCTGCCTAATAATTTTGTTCATTAACCTAAGCTCAGGTTAATTATAAATTTAAATTATTTTTAGTTCCGATAATTGCAAATGATAACGATTAACATTAAGATGCGCAACAATTTAAATGCAAATGATAACAATTGTCAACAAATCTCGGAGAAACTATGCGCGTTGCAACCAAAGGACACCTCATTCCCTTTAATAAAAAAATAATGGCGCAGGCCATTGCAGTGGGTCTGACAACCATGGCATTCACAGCCCAAGCCAATGAATCGGTAAAAGAGCTCGCCACAGCCAAAGTAAACGAAGAGAAAAAAAGCGATTACAAAGTAGAAAAAGCCTCATCAGATAAATACCAAACCACATTATTAAACACACCTAAAACCATCACAGTGATTAACGAACAAGTTTTACAAGACCAAGGGGTCACCAGTCTAAATGATGCGCTGCGTAATGTTGCGGGTGTATCGACATTTGGTGCAGGTGAAGGCGGCGGCGGTAATGTCACCACCAATGACAAAATTACCATCCGTGGCTTTAGTGCCAATGGTAATATCTACATCGATGGTATTCGAGACATCGCAGGCTACTCGCGCGATATGTTTAACTTTGAGCAAGTTGAAGTGACCAAAGGTGCTAGCTCAAGCATTACGGGTAAAGGCTCTTCCGGTGGTAGCGTTAACTTAGTGTCTAAACGCGCCGAGCAGGATGAATTTAGTCACGCTGAAATCAGCTATGATGATGCAACCCGCCTACGCTTAACCGCCGATCATAATACACAACTCAGCGGCAGCACTGCACTGCGTATAAATGCCTTGTATACACAAGGAGGTGATCCGCTCGACAATGGTGTTGAAGATTATCAAACCACCGCGATTGCACCATCATTACGTGTTGATTTAAATGAAAAAACAGCCATTACTGCCGATATTCTGTGGATGGAACAAAACAATGACCCTATGCTAGGCCTTCCTTGGGTCAGTGGTGATATATCAAACCAGTTAGGCCATAAAGAAGGTCCAATTGCGAGCCAATATTGGGGTAATTATTATGGTGTAGCCAAACGTGATTACGAAGATGTATCGGTCAATCTTGCGACATTATTAATTGAACACCAACTGGCCGATAACATCGTTTTACGTAGCCAATCGCGCATTGCGAGTAACGAAAAACAATCTGTACTAGCACGCCCGGCGTTTGCCAGTACACGCGATCCAGAAACGCGTGAGCGTACCTACCAAAACCAAATTGATTTACGCCCAGTACAAATTGTTGACCAAGAAAACGATCTTGCTGTCACCCAACTCGATGCAGTGATTAATCTCAGCACTGGCAATATCCAACATGACTTAGTGATTGGGACTGAATATTATCAAGAGTCTACCACTCGTTTTCCGACGCAAAATGAGATTGAACTTGAACAAAACTATGTTGACTTAGACGCTCCGCGCCCTGATATGCCATTTACAGGTGCAATTTCTCGTAGCACTCAACCGACCGAAGTTGAAGGAACAGGTTTTGCCTTGTATGCACTCGACAGCATTACCTTTAACGAGCACTGGTTAGCAACGGTGGGTTTACGTTACGAAGATTACCAAGCAGAAGGATCTGCCTATGTCCGCCAAGTAATTGATGGTAAGCGCGTCAGCGTATTGGTTGATGGCTTAGAAGCCAAAGGCGATTTCTTCAGCTGGAATACCTCGCTTGCGTACAAACCAGATGCCAATACGAACTACTATGTGGGCGTAGCCAATTCACAAGACCCGGCAGGAGGCGATTTAGCTTTTGCAGGGCGAAGCCTTGAAGGAATTAGTACGGTTTCAAGCCTAGATCCTCAAGAAGCAAAAAGTTATGAACTTGGTGCGAAGTGGGATTTATTTGAGACAAAGTTACAGCTTAGTGCAGCGCTCTTTTTAACCGAAAAAACCGTGTTAGACCGCGATACTGATGGCAGTTATTTCTTAGCAGGTGAACAAGAGTCAAAAGGGCTTGAACTCTCAGCTAGCGGTTCGCTGACCGATCAGCTCAGTGTACTGGCCAGTTATACCCATCAAGAAACTGAAGTCACTAAAGACTTTAGCCCAGACACCCAAGGTAACGGATTAAGTGCCGCCCCAGAAGACTCTGCCAGCGTGTGGATTAACTACGAATTAGATAAGTTAAGCCTCGGCGCCGGAGCTCAGTATTCATCGGGTAATATTTACTGGCGTCGCAACACCGCTTACTTTGATAGCGGCAGCCAAACCTTACTTAACATCATGGCGGGTTATGATGTGACAGATAAGTTAGGTGTTCAGTTCAATATCGATAATTTAACGGATAAAGAATATATTACCGATTACAGTGCCCGTGGCCATTTCCGCCCAGGAAACCCACGCACCATGAAACTTACCTTACGTTATCAGTTTTAACTGATCTGATGAACAGGCCAAGCAGCATTGCTGCTTGGCCTGTTATTGTAATAAAAAGGCGCGTTATGCTAGTAAAAATTCCTGCTGTTTTATCAAAATCACAAGTGATTGAATGTCGTGAGATGCTGGCAAGTACACAATGGATTGATGGGCAGAGTACGGCTGGTCACTTAGCGAAAAACTGTAAACACAACCTGCAATTACCACAAACCGACCCCATAGGTATCGAAATTGGGCGCTTTATCGAAGCCCGTTTGGCAGATAATTCATTATTCACCGCAGCCACCTTACCTAACAAAATTTTTCCGCCGATGTTTAATTGCTACCAGCAAGGTGGGACGTTTGGCGCCCATGTTGATAATGCAATTCGGCGTATCAATCCCAATGCCCATTCGAGCACGCAAATACGCACTGATGTCTCGGCAACATTATTTTTAAGTGAGCCAGACAGTTATCAAGGCGGTGAGCTCGTCATTCAAGATACTTATGGTGAGCAGCGGGTAAAATTAGCTGCGGGCGACATGGTCATTTACCCATCGACCAGCCTGCATCACGTCACACCAGTGACACAAGGACAGCGCCTGGCCAGCTTTTTTTGGATACAAAGCTTAATCCGCCAAGATGATCAGCGCCGTATTTTGTTTGACTTAGATTGCAGTATTCAAGCGCTGACCGCAGCCGATCCAGAACAGTCCGAACTGGTGCGTTTAGCGGGGGTGTATCACAATTTATTAAGGCAATGGAGTGAGGTGTAATTGGCACGAGTGCCATGCCATCACTCCTCACTCACTGAGGGTTCATTGAGACTCGTTTAGTCTAAATATTTACAAGTAAGTCAGCTTGAAATGGCAGCTCGATGGGCTTTTGCATCACCTTGGTATTGCCATGTGCTATCACAATATGATTGCGTTCAACTTTAATCCACTGCGCATCTTCTTCGGTGAGCGGCTCTGAGCAAATCATAATGCTTTGACGCTCTGGATCATCGCAATGAATAACATCGACAATGCCATCTATTTTAGTCACTTCTCCGTGGGCATAAAATAACGAGGCAGGCTGAGAGGTCTCTAAGGTCGTAAATCGTGTTGCGACCGTGTGGTATCCATCTGTAATCGCAAAGTTAATAAACGCATTTGTCTCGGCGCCAGCTTGTTTACGCAACACCATGATTTCGCGAATTGTTTCAACCATTGCCTGCTCAAGCTCGTCTGCACTGGCGGACTCTTTAAAACCTAGTTTATCCATAAACAATGCAAACGCATGCTCTGAGTCAGTATTGCCTTTAATTAAACTAAACGCCCGATCAGACAAGCCACTCATTAACGCACGGCGAAAGCTATCAAACATATCCAAACGGCCATTGTGCATCCATAAATAGTGCATGCATTGAAACGGATGACAATTGCCCTGGCTGACCGGCATGCCCTTTGATGCATCACGTACATGAGCAAAATAATGCCGAGTCGGCACTTTCTCAGCAATAGTCTTTAAATTACGATTACTCCAAGCCGGATCGACATTCACAAACGTCGCAGGAATGGTATCGTCATGCAAGGCATACCAGCCTAAACCAAAGCCATCGGCATTGGTGGGGACTTTACGCTTTTGGGCATATTTGCTTTGCATCACCAGTGAGTTTTCAGCCTCAAAAATTAACGGTGACATTAATGTTTCAGGGCCTGAATAAGTTAAAAACCGACACATGCGTGTATTCTCATTCTTATAAAATATTTTTGTGCAAATTTAGCCCCTTCCTCACAGAACACCAAGAAATAAAGTGAGTTTTTTATCGCCCTCAAATTTCGTGTCACGCGCAATCACCTGTTATTGATACCCTACAAAGCAAAAAAGCCTGCAAAGCAGGCTTTTTTTCATCAATACGCTTATTGATTGACTTGTTTGTGCAATTCACTCAGTGATGTTGCCATGGTAATGCCCGGGATATTTGAGCCGATGGTCGCCACAAACGAACCTTCTACTTTACCTGTTTTATAGGTCGTAAAGGCCACACGATATAAACCGCGCACCAATGCTTTTTCTGGTTTGCTCACTTGAGATTCAATACGCGTTAACGAGTTATACTTCGCATGGCGTTTCTCATCATAAGTATCATCACCATCGTCGTCAGTATCGAGCACACTAAAGACTGATTTCGCATCTTTAATTTTTTCAGGACTGATCACATCCATGCGCTCAACACGGATCCAAGTATCAAACCATTTTTCTTTATCAGCTTTTAACTTGTCAGCAAAACCTGTTTGCACAAAATCGCTCTTTTCAGGTGACGCTAAGTCGCCAACTGGCGAAATCATCCGCACACCCAATTCATCTAAAGCTGCTGGTACCCAAATATATAGATAATAAGCATCTTTCCCTTTGATGGTTTCATCAGGCTTCGAATCTTGGTCAATATAACCAAAGTAATTAACGGTATTTGCATAAGGCACCGCAACTTTGGTGAAACCTAAACTTTTGCTCTTACTTGAAGTAAAACTTGGCAGCCCTTCTCCATCGACAAGGCTATTTAAATTAAAACCTGCAAACGCAGAGCTACTTACCAAAGCTAAAGCCGCCGCCATTAACTGTAATTTCATGATCACTTCCTTTTTTTTATTGAACTGTATCCGACAACAACCTGGACATAAATTATACGGCGGCTATTTTACACACTTTTGAATAATAAGTGACTGTTTTTTAAGACTGTTCAAAAAATTGGCATTCATTGAAATAACCCGATAGCAGATGATCTTGTAATTGCTTATCTTTTTGATTGATCGGATGAGCAGGTAAAGGCACATTAATTAACTCCGCTATTTGCTCGATTAAATACACAATACTGTCATTCTCGACGGTCAGATAATCGGCAGTTAAAGTTGGGCTCAGCTGCACAGGTTGGGCTGAACTTAAAACTTGATAAGCACTATTTAACCAAGTTAAATAAATATCTTGCGCTGGTGATAATTGATATCGACTTAATTTACTTTTATCCAGCCGAACAAACTCCGCCAAATCATGATTGAGCAGCAAGCTTGCCATTAAGTTCAAAGTACTGAGTATTTGGCTATTAATTCGGTGATGCCCTTCACGTAAAAAAAGCGCCTTAGTAAATAAACTCGACGCTTCTTCATAACGTTTTTCACTTAACAACAGCATACCTTCATTATTGGCAACACTTGCTTGCATCATTAAGTCTGGCTCAATTTTAAGCAACTCTTTAGCTTGAGCGAAATACTGGTTAGCCAGTTTTTTATCACCTACATAACGGGCAGCAACCGCGGCATTACTGGTATATTTAAGTTTATCTTTGTTATTTGTTGTGACATTAAGTGCACACTGATACGCCCACAATGCTTGCTGACTATATCCAGATTTTCGAAACCAAATGCCCGCTAAATTATAATAAAAGTCGGTTTTAGGTTTACCCGTTGCTTGGTAGCTTGGCAACATATCTTGTAAAATTTGATGGGCATGGCGAAGATTGCTTTGATTCAACGCAGAACGAACTGCAGAGGTATGCCATAACAATTGAATTTTCGGCGGCATTTGTTGCAATTGAGGTTGGTATTGCAGATATAACAGCAGCGCCTCTGCCGGTTTATCAGCGGCGAGAATTTCCGCTCTTTTCAAATCCGCCATGATCTCGCTATTACTAAACGTTAAATAAAATAATAATGGTACAACTTGCATTACTAAGCTTCTGATTGGGAATTCAATGCTTGAGTATAGACTAAGACAAGAGGATATAACGCGCTTTCATCTGCGATTAAAAACGATATAATTATCCTTTAAAGTCGCCGCAAAAGAGAGAGCCCATGGCCCGTCGAATCAGTTATAAATTTAAAGACCACGCAAAAGAAATTAATTTCGCCAATGATAAATATCACGATATGTATGAAGCCATCGCTGCAGCTGAAGGCATTGACCTGCGCAATTACTTAGCCATGGAAAAACAAATCGCCATGACTTCAAAAGGCTCAGCGGCGATTAAAAACTTCCGCGATCAAGAATTTGCTAAATTTGGTTTTAGTGACATCCAATTTATTAAAGACGATCCAAAGGCAAAGTAACCCCACTCTCGTGGCGCCTCATGTTGTTTGAGTAAGGTCACTAAAAACAGGAACCACCTATGACGACCCTTATAATTTGTGCGATTATTGCCGCTTTACTCCCTTATTTAGCCAAAGCCCCTGTAGCCTATGCCATGCAAAAAGACGGCGGCTACGACAACCAACACCCAAGAGCCCAACAAGCACGGTTAACTGGCTTTGGCGCGCGAGCGCTGGCTGCACATCAAAATAGCTTTGAATCTTTATTGATTTTTGCTTTGGCTATCGCTGTGGTCTTGGCAACCAATACGGTTGGTCAAACCGTACAAATACTGGCAATTGTCTACTTGGTCGCACGGGTTCTTTTTTGTATTTTTTATTATCTGAATATCGATAAACTCCGCTCTTTTGTTTGGCTTATCAGCTTATTATGTCCACTCGGTATGATGTGGTTAAGCATTCCATAGACGGATACATCTCTTGCCAAAAAACACTCAGGGGTGAACACTCTCACCCCGTTTTCAGCTTAAATTAGCCCTTGTCGAATAAACACTAAAGAGTGAGTTAACATCTATTTGCGCCTCTAATTTAGCCGCAATTAAATAAAGACCCGCTAATTTTCTGTGGATAAATAACGCATCCACTGGTGGTGTATGCCACTGCTGAGAGTTGCCACTCATTGCAAGTCCCGCCTCTTTCATGCGCCGTGCTAAATCACTGTTTGCAAAGTCATACTTTCCTAAGTGTCGTAACGGTTCACACGCCAACATAAAAATATCAATCACATTATTTTTGTAACTATCGATCACCTGATCCTGAAAATAGCCAATCTGATGAGCCGCTTCAAACATCCCGTCGCGATCTTGTACTTGCGCAGCACCCAACAAGTGGCGATAACTCTGACTCAGTGCGCAGGTTATTTCTCGTGTTGCTCCAAAATCAAATAATACAATGCGTTCAGTGCTGCTTTGGTATTGAAAGTTGGCAAAATTAGGGTCAGTTTGCACTAATTGGAATTCAAATAGTTCGAGAAAAAACAATGCAATAAAATCACTCGCTATTTGATTGCGTTGCTCTTGGCTAAGTTGATTGAGTTGCTCAATGGGCTCGGCTGCCACATATTCCATCGCTAAAATCCGCTTACTACTAAATTGCGGATACACAGTCGGCACTTTAAAGCGGGGATGATCAGCTAAATACTCGCTATAACGCTTAAGGTGTTGGGCTTCGAGCTCATAGTCAGCCTCATTTAACAGTTGCTGCTTGGCCTCTTCGACTAGCTCAGTCAGGTCAATCTCTTTGGGCAAAAGCCGAGACAAGGTCAGAAGTGCCATCACGTTATCGACATCACTGACCACACTTTTCGCAATACCTGGGTATTGTACTTTAATCGCCAGTTTGTCACCTTGCTCAGTGATTGCCTGATGAACTTGACCAATAGAAGCGGCAGCAAAAGGTTTCAACTCGATATGCGCCAAAGTATCGAGCCAATTGTCGCCCCACTGCGCTTTTAAAACCGACACAAGTTGTTTGTGTGGCATAGGATCGGCATCTGCCCGCAACATTGCGAGAAGCTCGGCAAGTTCAGGGCTGAGTAAATCACCCGCATCCATAGACAATAATTGGCCTAACTTCATGGCGGCGCCACGCAGATGCGCCAGTTGTTTAGCTAATTGCTCAATATTTTTAGGTTGCAGCAACAGGCTTTTATTGTCCCACGCTTGCCCATTCAGCGCACCTTTGGCGCCTGAAACGAGCATATTTCCAGCTACTTTGCCCGCCAATGACCCTAACTTAGCAAACCGAGCAAAACGTGAGGTCGCAATTGCGCGCTCTTTCGACACGATAGCCCTCCTATCCAGTAATTATTCAACATGATACGAGCGCCACCCTGACACCGATCGATTAAGCGTATTTATTCAAACGCTCCGACATCCCCCGGAAAGACCACAGGCGATTCAAGACCATCTTGGCTAATTGCTGCGACACCAAAGGTGTAATTATCAATCACAATGTTTTCGAGTATTGCCTGATTGACCTTGCCAACATCACGGCTAAACTGCCACTGAGGCTCGCTGGTATAGCGCCAATAAATGCGGTAGCCCGCAATGGTCGGATCGCTCGATTGTTGCCAAGTAAAGTGCGTACTTGCTTCAACTGCACCGCTAATTTTTACAGCTGTTGGCGGGGCCGGTGCCCAAGCCATTGACGCCATGCTGACCGCATTTAAGGCTGTTAATTTTGCGGCATAATCAAAGTCAACGCCGTCGATGGTATCGCCATAGACACGTCCATTTTCGGTGCGTAAGTCTTGATGTTGGCGATCGTAATGTTCATTCGTTTCCATTATTCTAACTGCAGAAAACCCTGCATCATTAAATGGCCGGTGATGGCCACCGCGACCAAAACGGTCAAGACGATAAACCAGCATTGTGTCCAAATTTGGAATATAACGATCTGCGATGGTGTCAATATAACGCGCTAAATTACGACTCGCCGAGTCAACTTCACCACCGGTGAATCTGCGCACCCTTGCTTGCTCTTTCGTTTCTGTGACGCGCGTACCCTCAGAGAAAATACGTGCCGTGGTATTATCGGTCACGCCATTAATACCTGTGATATTGCCAATCATGTCATTATTGAGTACGCCATGCACTTGCCAACCTTGTTTTTTCGCGTAAGCCGCAAGTATTTTACCACCAAACAAACCTTGCTCTTCACCGGATAACGCCGCATAAACAATCGAACCATTAAACCGATATTGTGATAAGACTCTGGCGGCTTCAAGCGTTCCAGCCACGCCCGATGCATTATCATTCGCTCCCGGTGAGTCACTGGTAAAATCCATCACATCACTGACCCGAGAATCAATATCTCCCGACATCATCACCATACGATTGGGCTCCACCGCACCGCGCTGAATCGCAATAATGTTGACCACTTCGGTTGGATTCGGAATTCGCTTTTCACCCGAAATAACATCTGATACTTCAATCACTTCTAAACAACCGCCACATTGTTTCGAAATGCGTTCAAACTCCGCTTTAATCCAACGCCTTGCTGCGCCAATTCCACGGGTGGGTGATTGCGTCTCAGATAAAGTATGACGCGTACCAAAATTAACGAGCGTCTGAATATCTTGACCAATCCGTTCAGCCGAGACAGCCTTTGCAATCTGATGAAGCTGAGCCTGATCGCGATAATTGAGTTCATTGGCGATCAGGCTTTGGCTCAACAATAATGAACCTAAGGTGAACGAAAACATGCTAAGAGGTTGAAACTTGGACGATGACATAAAAAGGCCTGTGGAGTAATTTTTTATTATGTCACTTGAGACTATCGCACAGCCTATAAACAACAACTGTTTTGAGATGAACAGAAAATAAACACTGTTAAACAGGCAATCAAGCCAATAACAGGTGATGAATTAGCGCTCTCTTTACATAAAAAATGGCAACAAAATTTGCTCTTTGTTGCCATTACAGTGTTTACATTTCATCTTCAAAAATATCTTCTATCGCCAAGCCAAATAAACGGGCGGCCTTAAATGCTAAGGGTAAACTTGGATCAAATTTCCCTTTTTCGATTGCATTAACGGTTTGACGAGACACATCGAGTAGCTCTGCAAGCTTTGCTTGAGTCCAATCTCTTTCTGCACGCAATACTTTTAAGCGGTTTTTCATTCTTCATCCTCATCAACGCTGTATTTTTTTTGCAAAACAACGGTCGAAATCAGATAAGTTAATCCCATGAAAATAACCAGATGCGAGATTTTGGCATCAAAAGAAATAATGTGACTATTGCTCATAGTTTCGTAGGCGATCCCCATCACAAGCACCGCACCTAACGTGATGCCCATCGCGTTCAGCTGTAGCTTTTGCTGCATCTCATCCAACCCAAGGAGCTGGCGTTTATTCGCCAAAATCATGCCGATCCCAACAGCAATATTGACCAATAACGCCAGCACACTGACGATCACTGTTTCTTGCCAAATAAATTTTGGCCCAAACGACACGAGCGCTAAGCTCACTAACCATGCAAACGTCCATTTGGCTAAATTTGCCGTATTATATTTATGTTTTTGTTGCCAGTTCATTTGTGTATTCATTTTTACACCTTTTAAAGTAAAGTAAACTTGACTTCAATATTGCGCACTAAACACACAAAGTCAAGCTTGCTTTACAAAAAGAATAGTAAGTTATACTTTTAGTGCGACTGAGAAGAGAGCGCCTGCAATAACTGCGATAAATCATTGCTCACCCATTGTGGGTCCAAGCACTGCGTAAGTTGCTGCTCTGCAAATCTTAAAAATCCCAATGCCGCATAAGATAAGTGGCGATCATTTCGGACAATAAAGTACCAATGACTTTCTAACGGTAACCCCGCAATTGGCAACGACACAAGGCTGTGATCTTGGGTTGGTAATACATGGCGTGAAAGCAGCGCAAGCCCCATACCAGAGCTCACCCCGACACGGATCGCTTCGTTACTCGCCATTTGTAAACTACTCGATAAAGTGACACCGCGACTTTGTAAAAAGCTTTCAAACAACATCCGTGTTGCAGAGCCAGGCTCTCGTAATAAAAAGCGCTCTTTCATGACGTCATCCAAGCTAACCTGTGACTTATGTGCCAAGGGGTGATTGGCCGACGCCACGAGCACAAGTGGGTTACGTAAGAATCGCCCAGCAAACGCATGCTCTAATGAAGGTGGGTGACTAAATACATATACATCATCGGCACCTTGCTCAAATCGCCTTAATACTTGCTCACGATTGCCAATCTCAACGGTCACATCAACATTGGGGTGAGATTGGCTGTACGGTCCTAACAATCGAGGCAAAATGTATTGCGCTGTGTTCACCATCGCAATACTAAAATGCCCGCGCTGACCCTCTTGAAGCGCCCCTAAAAAAGTATTGAATTCAGAAAAATTGGCCAATGTTTGCTGGCAAATACGATATAACTCTTGCCCCGCTTGGGTCACAACCAGTTTATTATGCTGGGTTTCGAGCAACGGCTCACCGATAGCTTCTTTTAAGCGTTTTAACTGTAAGGACACGGTCGGCTGTGTCAGGTGCAAACGCCGTGCACTTTCTGTGATGGATCCTGTTTGGACTACATCAACAAATACTTGCAGTAATCGAAACGTTAAATGACGAATGTTCATTCGCAACCTCGCATAGATAATTATCTATGACATAGTATCAATGTTTTAATTTTCATCAATTGATAAAAAATCATACACTGCGTCTAATTTCAATCTATTGCCCAGAGGTCGTATGCCAGATATTGTTGTGATGTTTTTTCTGTTAGGGTTGTTTGCCGGGATTGTTCGCTCAGACTTGAGCATTCCCAAAGCAACATATGATACGCTTAGCTTGCTATTAATGCTGACTATAGGCCTCAAAGGTGGCATGGCACTGCATGGCAACTTAAGCTGGGGCTTACTCCCAGAACTCATCACCGTGGTCATCCTCGGCGCCCTTATTCCACTGACTTTATTCCCTTTACTGAGAAAAGTAATAGGCTTAAACCTCGCCAATAGCGCCAGTATTGCAGCCCATTACGGCTCAGTGAGTGCCGGTACATTTGCCGTCGCGTTGGCCTATACGCAAACCAATAACTTAGTCATTAACCCTGAAATCACTCTTTATTTAGTGCTGATGGAGCTACCCGCTATTATTGTTGGCTTACTGTTATATCGCCGCTATAGCTCTGCGTTACCCAATGCCAAAACAGTCTCGATGGCTGAATTATGGCATGAAGCGCTCACCAACAAAGGGGTCATTTTGCTGGTTGGTGGTGTCATTATCGGCTTTATGTACGGTCCTCAACAAGGCGCACAAGTCACTGATCTTTTGATGGGCGGCTTCAAAGCAATACTTGCATTATTCTTACTTGAAATGGGCTTAACTGCCGCGCAAACCTTACGACCACTGCCACTGAAGCATTGGAAACTCATGGTCTTTGCGTTAGTCGCACCACTGTGTTTGGGCGTCATCGGCATTGGTGTTGGCACAGCGCTAGGCCTAGAGCAAGGCTCGATAGTCATTTTGGCAAGTTTAACAGCAAGCGCCTCCTACATTGCAGCACCGGCAGCAATTAAAGCCTCCATCCCTGAAGCGGATATTGGCTTAGCGATGCTGAGCTCCTTAGGTTTGACCTTCCCATTCAATGTGATAATTGGTATTGGTCTCTACCATCAAATCGTTCAGTGGTAAGACACCGCTAAACCAACACTGACCCTACTCACTCAAGCGGGCTGACAGCAAAAATGCTCTCAGCTCGCTTTGCTTTATGAGTCCTTTTTCTTCGCTAGGCCATCAATCATTTTCACTAAATTCAGCATGTGGTCAAACTCTACATCTACAGGCTCAGGAGCCTCCTCACTGCGCGCTTTCATTTCGGCTAAGCTTTGCTGTAAACGCAACATGCTATCGCGAAGGGCTGCGATCATCGGATTTTCGCTGTCATTACCAGATGAAACAAGCACATTAGGGTCGGCTTTAAGTTCAGACAAGCTCAATTCATTGACAGCATCAATCATCTGATTGAGTTGACCTAACGTTTTTTCATCATTCAGCCACTCACTAAAACCCGTGATAGACTCTTTTTCGAGACGTGTTAGCCGACTATTTTCTGGCGAAAATGAGGTCACTTGACCCGATGAAGTTACAGCGGATCGATCAGCTAAATCAACTTGCACCATCGATGCAGCTAGGCCATTATCGCGTAAATAGACACCGCTGCGCTGAATGATACCGAGTTCCTGATTATGTTGATCTTTTAGCGTATATTGGGCCGCTTCGTTACCTAAATACAGCGCACCTACTCCTGCATCTGCTAACTGAGTGAGGACTTTTTGCCCGTGGGGATCTAAATGCCAAACCTGTAACTGCTCAAATACTGCGTCATTTTCATCAATCCAACCGTTTCCGTCGTCATCAAAATGGGCCAACTCTTTAAATGCTTCACCAGTTAATCCCCCAAGCAGCTCTGAACCATTATTAATTTCACCGTCTTGGTTTTTATCCAACACCAAAAAGCCCGAACCAGCTGCAGCAAAAGCCAGTGTTTCGTCTTGCCCATCTAAGTTCATATCAAAATCAAAACTAACGGTACTTAACTGAGGGCCTTGACCTGATAAATCAAGTAACAAAGGGTCATAACGTAACGGCTGAGTATTTTGAGACAAACGCAGATTTTCTTGTTTGAAATAAGCCTGATCCATATGCAAACTCAAATTAAAGTCAATGTTCCGCCCATCCTCTAAGCTTACTTGACCCTGAGCCTGAAACTGCAAACTACTTTGCTCATACTCCACAAAGTAGGATTGCAAAGTAAAATCAGCTTGATGTGCCCCAGATTGCACATTCATATTTGCTGACCTGTTTGAGGCTAAAGCAGGCACACCACCCGCTCCTGCATTGATCCGCCAAACCGATATATTTTGTGAGACCATGTTTGAAAAAAGGCGACTGAGTTCATGCTCTTGGTTCAAACGTTGCTGGCCACTTGGGCCACTCACTCTGCTATCACTGGATAGGTATTGACGCTGAGCTGCTAATTCTCGTGCTGTATAAGTGTATTCGGTGCTGGTTTGGGTGCCTCTCTCTAATCCTTGTTGATTAATCAAGGGTGGCTTGTGGCTCTGAAGCTCGGTGTGAGTCGCTTGGTAAGTATGGGCATCCTTTGCTAACTGTGTAGAGAGCCGATAAGTATCGATTTTCATCTCTGGCATCCTAGTTTGATTGACTACTTAGGATATCGGCCTGAGTGGTTAAATGTTGAACAATATTTGACCGCTTATTTATCTTTTAGCTGGGATCAGAGTAAAACTAACCAGTGATTAACGCTATTGCTATTGAGGCGGGTTTTATGAATAAAAAGCAGCTGAATTGCTGCTTTTATAATTAACTTCAGCTCTGGTTATTTAATCTCAAACACTAAATCGCTTGCTTGGTCTTTTTTTCTAATTGTTGAGCTTCAACCTGTTGGAACATTGAATCAACTAACTCAATAATTTTAGACTTGGCATCAATAAATTTATCTAAACCACCGCCAGTACGGTAACTAGCCTGAGCAATCGTCTTTTCCTGATTGACATCAGTCACCCAAATGTTTGCATAAGACATGTATAATGCTAAATCCCAATGCCAATTCGCCACATAAAAGGCTACTGCATTACAACTCTCTGTATCAATTGGGTTTAAATCGGTTTGATACGCCTGATGCTTTAGTACATAGTTCGCAGTTATCACTTTGGTTTGAACATTGTGTTTAGAGAAAGCCTCTTCAAGAGCTGTAATGACTCCTTCCTTTACGTCTCTATGCTCTGCAATACATACTGTTTTTGGTACTTCCACTTCAAATCTAGATACATCTTGCTTAGCAGCACAACCAGCTAAAGTTACTACAGCCGCTACTGATAATGCTGTTTTAAATGCTTTCATTCATTTCCCTTTTTATTATTGCTTATTTCCTGTCGCTTCAAATTTGAGTTTGAATCGCACTGTATTATTCGTTGAAAATTTTATCTTAATAAATACAAAACGCTATTGTACCTAATAGACACTTTTACATCTAGATAAATACATGCTTATATCAGGAATAAGCTCCTCTGAAAAACACTTATAGTTACAACATTCAAAATGTTTCAGCGCACATAAGTAAGTTGCATTCTATGTTATTTAATCACTACTTTTATTTAAGCAAGCTGATAAAAAAGGCCATTTCGAGTGCTCGTTCACGCAAGCTTTTAAAACGCCCCGAAGCACCACCGTGCCCTGCATCCATATCAGTTTTAAACACTAACAAGTTAGAATCTGTTTTCATCTCGCGCATTTTCGCCACCCATTTCATTGGCTCCCAGTATTGCACTTGTGAGTCATGAAATCCGGTAGTGACCAATATATTTGGGTAGTCTTGTGCACTGATATTATCGTACGGTGAGTAAGCTAAAATCGTGTTATACGCGTCGAGTTCATTGGGGTTTCCCCACTCGTCATATTCATTGGTTGTCAGTGGGATGCTTTCATCGAGCATAGTCGTCAGCACATCTAAAAAGGGCACATGGCAGCCAATCCCTTTATAAAGCTGAGGCGCTTGATTAACAACTGCCCCCATTAATAAACCACCCGCACTGCCACCAGAGGCAAAGACTTGATCAGCATGGCCATAACCTTGTGCGACTAACGCTTGAGTGACATCAATAAAGTCACTGAAGGTATTTTGTTTGTGGGCTTTTTTGCCTTGTTCATACCAATCACGTCCTAGCATTTCAGAGCCGCGAACATGCGCAATGGCATAAACAAAACCTCTATCTAACAAGCTTAATGCATTACTAGAAAAGCTCGCATCAATGGTGATGCCATAAGCACCATATCCATATTGAAACAGTGGATTAGTGCCATCTTTTTTAAAGCTATCTTTACGATAAACCAACGAAACAGGTACCTGCGCACCATCTCTCGCTTCAATAAACAACCGTTCAGATTGGTAACGCCCAGCGTTAAAGTCGCCCAGCACTTGCTGCTGTTTGAGCACAGTTTGCTCGCCGGTCGCAAAATCAAACTCTAACAAAGAGCCTGGAGTGGTTAAGCTGGAATAATATAATCGGGCGCATGTTGTGCTCGGTTCAGGGTTTTCACCTAAGCCGGCAAAATAACACGGATCATTGAATTCCAGTGGGTAGTGTGTGCCATCTTCACGATACACAATAAATTTTAATTGCCCAGCTTCACGCTCAGTAACCACTTTATATTTATCAAATAACTCTACACATTCCAGCATGATGTCATCACGATGACCGATCATCTCCTGCCACTTAGATTGATCACCAATAACCGATTGATGTGCTGTCATTAAACGGAAGTTTTTCGCCTGCCAATTAGTGACAATATAATAAATGTCGCCTAATTTATCAGCGTCATATTCGTGGCCATGCGAGCGCGGGCATAATTGCGTGAACTGCCCTTGGGCATTATTCGCATCCAACACCCAAGTATCACTGGTTTCGGTTGACTCTAAATCAAGCATGATCAGAGATTCATCGCGGCTTTTGCCAAGTCCCATAAAAAAGCTGGCATCATGCTCTTCAAAAACCAAGACATCGTCAGCCTGCGCTGTACCTAGCAAATGACGATACACTTGATAACCTAATAATGTTTTGAGATCTTTTTTAACATAAAACACAGTTTGATTATCATTCGCCCACACCGCTTGCCCTTCGGTGTGTTCGAGCACATCTTCAAGCAAGGTATCAGTGACTAAATCTTTAAAACGAATGGTATAAATACGGCGGCTGTCGGTATCTTCAGAATAGGACATCAGACGGTCATTAGGGCTAATCGAAAATTCACCTAAGTCATAGTATTCATGCTGTTCAGCCAGTGCATTGGTATCGATAAGCAGTTGTTTGTTGAGCCCATGTGCATCCTCTGCACGAAAATATCGCGCAAACTCATCATCGCCACTTATTTCAGAATGATACCAATACGCGCCATCTTTCACAGGAACCGTGCTGTCATCTTTAACAATACGGTCTTTTAATTCCGTAAATATGGCGTCTTCTAGGTCCTGATGTTGCTTAAGCATCGCGTCACAATAGCGATTTTCCGCTTCCAAATGCGCAATAACCTCTGGGTTATTGCGTTCATCATCTCTCATCCAATAATAGTTATCGCAACGCGTATGTTGATGATGAGACATTTCAAACGGTTTTTTTATCGCTTTGGGTGCACAGTTACTCGGGTTAGCCACAAACAATTTCCAAACAGAAGATCAAATTGGCGCGTATTTTAACCCAATCCATAAAAAAAGTCCGAGTTAATCAAAACTCGGACTTTGGTGAAACCACTATCTATATAGCTAAATAAATGGTTACTCAAGGGAAGAAAAACGTCATGACAGATGAACGCATATTTTATTCTAGCCGCTGCCATGCCAGCGACCAATTTTTTCCAAGCCCGGGTTCATATTGCTCGTCCATGTGCTCGCCTAGACGACAAAACTCAGTGTACGGCCATGGCCTACACATATACACCGCATCAGTTTTACTATGATAAACCCGATCGCCAGCCCGGTAGTCGCTGCGATATTGAGGAAACACATAATCATACAGTTGCTGTAAAACAACCTGCCGCCCTCTACAGGTATCAGCATGCACAAAACGAACATCGACACTCACAATCCCACTCGCTTGCAAGGCAAAAATAGAATTTTGACCATAACTGGGCACGATGCCGATTTCGGGATAATGTCGTCCAGCCTGTAAAACTTTAAAATGCTTATTGATATGCTCACAGAGCAACTTAGGCCATACATGAGGCTCACCTTCACAGGCTTGAGCGACTTCATACTCAAACGATAGCTCTGGTAAATCACCTAACTGATCAAATAATGCAAAGTGAATTTTATCGCCTTTATTGAGCCGATAATCCGTCTCTAACGTGTGGATAATATGCCAATCACCAGGCAACAAACCTGCTAATACATTAACCATTTCGACACCTTATGAAGTCATCTTGTTTTATGCGACATGCCGCCAACATACCAATACACCTTCTAATCCTTTATTACGTATGAATTTATTTGGCAACAAAACAAAGCAGTACATGCACTGTAAAGACACAACGAAGATATCGTTGCAGCAACCCCGCTGTCGTAGCCTTTAATAGAAGACCGTAGACCGGAAGCTTTGCGTCCTAACCTTTCGGGTAGTTTGCCAAAATAAGCGCGGATCATAGCCTAAGCGCCATAAATATCAAACTAAAATACTATCAATAAAAATAAAACCATTCTTTATCACTAAAAACAAGTTTCACTCTATGCTACTAAACAAACAACAAATTGCATACAATAGACCAAAAATAATAACTGATTGAGCATCCTATGAGATTTTACCCGTTACTAATTTTGTGTCTGTTTATCGCACATTCTCATGCATCTGGAGCTGACTTAGCACTTGATCGCCAAGGCTCTCCAAACGCAATGCAACAGCTTGATCAGTATGGCAACCAACTGTTTAATCCTTTTTTTGACCTAGGAAGCTGGCACGGTTTTTTACAACCCGCCACAGGGAATGAATATGGTGGATTTACGGGCCCAATGATTATTGCGCAAGAGTACGGGGTATTCATCGCCAAGCAACTCGAACAGATTTCATTGCACCACCGTGATACTGAGCAACGTTTTGATCTGCAAAGCGCACAACATAGCCAGCAAACCTTACCCAGCCAACTTATTCAGCACTATCGATGGCCAACACTGCAGCTCACGCTTTCATTGCAATTTATCAATTCATCCACAGCGTTGATTGAAACAAAACTAACCAACCTCAGCGTGAAGACACTACCATTGGCAATACAATGGCAAGGAAGCCTGCTTGAGGCGTTCTCTTTGACACAAACCTACCAAGAACGTTTCCCTAATTGGCAGATGCGTTTTGACAACACACCCGATAAGCTAATGATCAAGTTTGCCCAACTTAGCGCACCATGGCAGATGATGCTATCTGGCCAAGAGCAGTATCACATTACTCGCTCGATCAGTACTGATACGACGCTCACGTCACACAAAAACAGTTATCTCAGCCATGCTGAATTGGAAATAAAACCTCAGCAAAGCACCACAATTTATACCCAGCAACGCTATGTCCAACGCCCAGAAGAGACATCGGCAGTCGCGTGGCAACACGTTATGAAATTAAGCCAACAGCAACAACAGCGCTGGGCCACTTATCAGCAAAGGCTTAATTCCGATTCCCCACTTCCTCTTGCGGTACAAACCAAAGCGGTGGCAACTTTAATAGGCAACTGGCGCAGCCCCCAAGGCGCGATTATGCACGATATCGTCAGCCCATCCACCACAGCCCGCTGGTTTAACGGCGCATGGGCATGGGATTCATGGAAACATGCATACGCCTTGGCAAACATTGCACCTGAATTGGCCAAACAGACTGTATTGGCGATGTTTGACTATCAAATCAGCGCAAACGATCCCATCAGACCCCACGATGAAGGCATGGTAATTGATGCTATTTTTTACAATAAAGATCCGCAACGTGGCGGCATAGGCGGTAATTGGAATGAGCGCAATACCAAACCACCGCTCGCCAGCTGGGCTGTTTGGCACATTTACCAACAGACGCAAGATCGCGACTTCATCGCGCTGATGTTTCCTAAACTGCTTGCGTATCATCAGTGGTGGTATCGCAATCGCGACCACAATCAAAATGGCTTAGTCGAATACGGTGCGACCTTGCATCCTGCACATACAAATGAACAAGGCGAGTTACTTTTTACTGTCGAGTATCCTACAACGGCACCACCCTTGGACTTATCAAGCTGTAAACGCTCGCCAGCTAACGAGAGTTTTAGCTACCAATGCAGCGGTAACGACTTGTATAAACAAGTGCTGGAGCAGGCGGATTACTTAGCATTAGATATTCCTGTGCAACATGGTGCAGGCTGGGAGTCAGGCATGGACAATGCTGCTCGCTTTGGTTTTATCAACCCCGAACAACTCGCGCGTTATGCAAAAAAACATCATCAAGGCCACTTAAAAAAAGCCCGCCTAGACTGGCAAGTGCAATTTTTGCCGAACCAATTTAATCAGCAGCTTGTCGGTTACTCAATTAATCAAGAATCTGTTGAACTCAATAGCTATCTAGCACAAGAGAAGCGCCTCCTCGCCAGCATGGCGTCCTTACTCGACAAAGACCGCCTAGCGCAACAACTCGATACGGACTCGCGCGCGCTCGCCGATAAAATCAACGCCTGTTTTTTTGATGCCCAAAGCGGCTTTTATTTCGACCGACAAATCAGTGCTTCGCCATCCGATACCCTATGCAATGGTCAGCTCCTAAGTCATCGCGGCAAAGGCCCTGAAGGATGGGCTCCGCTGTTTACTCGTGTCGCCAGCCCGCAACACGCGCAGCGCGTGGTCAAAAATATGCTCGACCCGAAAGAATTTAATACACACGTGCCTTTTCCAACGGCTGCACTCAGCAACCCAGCTTATGACCCGAATATTTATTGGCGCGGCAGAGTGTGGCTAGATCAAGTCTACTTTGGCTTAATCGCACTGCAAAACTATGGCTATTGGCAGCACGCTCAGCAACTTTTCAGCAAACTGATCCAGCACAGTGAAGGTTTACTCGCAGCACAACCCATACGAGAAAACTACCACCCACAGAGCGGCCAAATGCAAGGTGCGACGAATTTTAGCTGGAGTGCAGCTCATCTATTAATGCTGGCACAAGAAATAAAGCACCCGCCACCAGAAAAGGAAGTAAAACATCAGTAAGTACTTACAATTACTTACAGCATTTTCGGCTAGCTTTAGGCTATAATCCTAAGTTAATTATTTTTATAATCGTTCACTGAGTACAGTTTTCACAATGAAATTTTACCTCTCACTTTTTGTTAGTTTTTTATTGGGTGTCGGCACCTGTTATAGCTATTTTTTGATCACATCGACACATCAACACCTTACTGTTACACCCAATAACTCAGTGATGATTAAAGACGCTTCTTTTGACTCTCCGCTCTCAGCGAGGCAGTCAGCGATGACAAGCTCACAACCCAGCAACCTTAAAACCAATAACGCCCTAGATGACAAAAAAAAACTGAGCGAGCAAGCAGATGAAGAATATTCCGAAGCACTCCCAGATCAAAGTGGTCGCGACCAAGCAACCTTAGCTCTGGACGAATTACCCAATTTCAGTGCGCTTGATTCTCACTTCCAAAGTGTCGAGTTTGCCAAAGCAGCAGCAATGATTGAAGTCAATTTTGCTATCAACGAAATTAGCACCGCACTTGGATTAAACGCTCAGCAATTAACGGAACTCCGCACTTTATTACACGAAAAAAATAATGCTGAAATCGAGTTGATGACGCCTTATTATCAACGGATGGCACTCGACAACAACCCGTTTGTATCTCCTGAGCAAGACCAAGCTGAAATAGAAGCCATTAATATAGAAAGGGCCGCTATTCAACAACGATTTGAACAGCACATCGTGCAACATTTAACATCACAACAATTAGAAAGTTATCATCAATTAGAAAAACAAAAAATCTTGCAGCAGCATGAGCTAGACAAATTCTATAGCACGCAAAGTTACTTCGCGATGCTACCTAACCTACAAGATAGCCAAAAGCAGGTTATTTTAGATATCTACCAACAAAGTTATCAGCAGAGTATTAGTAATATTGACGTTAAATTAGGGGCTTTTGGTACTGCGCACCGCCAGTTTTATCAAAATGAGCACCCAATGCAAGCTGTAGAAGCGCAAATTGATCAAATATTGACTCCTGAACAACTGGCTACAAAACAACAATTTGAACGCTTAGAATCAGGCGAGTAACGCGACCAATAACTTAACCTCTGTTTGTATTGATTGCGCGCCGTACGCGTTTTCAAAATTAAGCTTGTTTAAAGGCCTGCTGAAATTGTTTAGGACTTTGCCCAAACATAGCTTTAAAGCGACGGCTAAAATGACTCGGATCGTTAAAACCACTATCAAAACAGGCTTGTGTGATACTCAAGCCTTGTTTTATTTTCTGCGCAGCAAACTGCAACCTTTGCTGCAACAAATAAGCCTGCGGTGTGCAATGTAAATACAGTTTAAACATCGCATACAAACGGCTACGACCCATGCAAGCTACTTTACACAGTTGCTCAATTTCAATCGGGTGCATTAAGTTGTGCTCTATAAACTGCACCACAGCGTGCAATGATGACCCCGTTGGGTCTTGCTTTGCATGACGCAATAGCATTTGTGAACTATTAAAACGTAGCAAGCGTACGATGAGCTCTGTGATCCCTAAATCAATCAGCACGCTTCTATCTGAAGGCTCTTCAATAAAAACTTGGCTTAATCGGTGGTACAACGCTTGTGTTGCAGAGCTATTATCAAGCTGCATGGTCGCGCTCACTTGTTTAAGATCCGGCGCTTGTTCAAAGGCTATTTTATCTACCACCTGTTGAATTTTTTTACTGTCAATTTCGATGGTCAAACACGACGTAGGCTGTTGCCAACTGGCCGTTGGGAAATCAATCGCAACTTGCTCTCCTTGCGCAATAATGAAACTTTGTCCTGGTAAAAAGCGCTGACCAGTTGGCAAGCTATGATGATGCATCACTTTTTCACCTTGTGTCATTGCACACAACATCAGTTGTTCCGCATGAAAAGGAACTGCTTTGGCAGCTTCATAGGTATCGTAAATACACAGTTGCACATCATCAGCATTAAATACCGTACAGTTATCCACTAAGCTTTTGATTTTTTTATTATAAAAATGGCTGTCATCCGTCAAAATATGCATAACGTTTCCTCTAGGTACAGGCGCTAGCATGGATGAGAAATGTACAGACAGTCAAGTTTTTTGCACCAAGCGACAAGTGTTGTCCGCTATTTACTTTTAGTGTGATAGGTCAAACAACACACAATTGGACGAATAATAATGATCTATAACAATCCAGGCCAACCCGGCTCGCTCGTTTCATTCAAATCATATTATGGCAACTTTATTGGCGGTCAATGGCTTGAGCCCGTTGATGGCCAATACTTCGAAAATACCAGCCCAGTAACTGGCGAAGTGATTTGTCATATTCCACGTTCAAACGAAAAAGACATCAATCTTGCCTTGGATGCCGCACATGCCGCCAAAGAATCATGGGGTAAAACATCGGTCACTGAGCGCAGTAATTTATTGTTGAAAATAGCCGATCGCATCGAGCAGAACTTAGAAATGTTGGCGGTGGCAGAAACATGGGATAACGGCAAAGCCGTACGGGAAACTTTAGCAGCCGATTTACCCTTATGCGTTGATCACTTTCGTTATTATGCAGGGTGCATTCGCAGCCAAGAAGGCTCAATCGGCCAAATTGACGACCAAACTGTGGCGTATCATTTCCATGAGCCATTAGGTGTCGTTGGGCAAATCATTCCGTGGAATTTTCCACTCTTAATGGCTGCTTGGAAACTCGCTCCTGCATTAGTAACAGGGAATTGCGTCATCTTAAAACCTGCAGAACAAACACCGGTCTCCATTTTAAAATTGATTGAAGTGATTGAAGATTTATTGCCTGCCGGTATCTTAAATGTCGTCAACGGCTTTGGTAAAGAAGCAGGTGAAGCTTTGGCTACCAGTACCCGAATAGCCAAAATAGCATTTACCGGTTCAACACCTGTCGGAGCACATATTTTAAAATGCGCCGCCGAGAACATCATTCCATCAACTGTCGAGCTAGGCGGTAAATCTCCTAATATTTATTTCAACGATGTGATGAATCAGAACGAAGAATACATCAGTAAATGCGTTGAAGGAGCGGTCTTAGCATTTTTCAATCAAGGTGAAGTCTGTACTTGCCCTTCACGTTTACTAATCCAAGAAGATATTTATGATGCTTTTATCGCCCGAGTCATTGAGCGGATGCAACAAATAAAACGCGGCAACCCTCTAGATAGCAACACTATGGTCGGTGCACAAGCATCGAAACAGCAGTTTGATAAGATTTTAAGCTACTTAGAGATTGGCAAGCAAGAAGGCGCACAAGTGCTCATTGGTGGGGGAGTTGAGGCGATCAGTGATGACTTATCACAAGGTTATTACGTGCAACCCACGTTGTTCAAAGGCGATAATTCGATGCGCGTTTTTCGCGAAGAAATTTTTGGCCCTGTTGTCAGTGTCACCACATTTAAAGATGAGGCCGAAGCTATCGCCATCGCCAATGATACCGAATTTGGTTTAGGCGCCGGACTTTGGACAAAAGATATGAATCTGGCGTACCGCATGGGCCGTGCAATTGAAGCAGGCCGAGTGTGGACAAACTGTTATCATCATTATCCGGCTCATGCTGCTTTTGGTGGTTATAAAAAATCAGGTGTGGGCCGCGAAACACATAAAATGATGCTCGACCATTATCAAAATACCAAAAACTTACTCGTGAGCTACACCGACAGCCCACTTGGTTTTTTCTAACCTTATTTCAAACACTCCCCTAACAGTGAATATCAAAGTCATGTAATCCATGGCTTTTTTCGTTTTTAAGCTCATGCCTCTAACATTTGCGTCAATCGTGCCTTCCTAGGTTGAATAAGCGCAACCGTGCTAACTCACCGCGTGATTAACAAACCTGTATATACAAGGTTTTCGCGCGAATAACGACTTGCCATAAAAAGACAATTAACTCAGCAAACCTGTACGCCTAACCCAAATAAAAAAGCCCGTACAGTGTTGTACAGGCTTTGATTAGTATCGAACGGCTAGTGAAGTGTTATGCTTCGCGCTCTTGCTGATGTGGTACTTTATTTCGAGATAACTTCGTTTTTATCCAACTAAATGGTTTACGTAAATCATACAAAATCAAATACAAACACGGCACTAACACTAAGGTCACGATAGTCGCAAATAACACTGCAAAACCAAGAGCAACCGCCATCGGGATCACAAACTTCGCCTGAAGGCTCGTTTCAAACATAATTGGCAGTACACCAACAAAGGTGGTAATTGATGTTAAAGTAATCGCTCTAAAGCGGGCACATCCAGCTTCTATAACGGCCTTTTTAATCGCATACCCTTCTTGGCGTTTTTGGTTCACGTAATCTGTCATCACCAGGCTATCGTTGATAACCACACCCGCAGCGGCAATTAAGCCAAATGTCGACATCATGCTGATATCAAGCCCGAAGAAGAAATGCCCCCAGATAGCTCCTGTTAAACCAAAAGGGATCACCGACATAATAATCAAGGGTTGCGAATAACTTTTCAGTGGCACAGCCAGTAGAATATAAACAATGATCATACCCGCTAAGAAAAACAGCATTTGCTCATTCGCTTGTGCTTGTTGTTCCTCAATCGCGCCACCGAGTTCGCTTTTCACTGATGGAAACTCGGTTGCTAATTGCGGCAGTAAATCATCTTTTACCTTTTTGACGACTTCGTTTGGTTCAATGACTTCTTCGTCAATCGCGCCGTAGACATACACAGTTCGGTAACCACCTTCACGACGGATGTAACTAATACCCGGTTTTTCAGCTAAACCAACAACATCGCCTAGCATCACTTCTTGCCCACTTGGCGTGGTCACCACAGTGTATTTGAGCGATGAGAATGCTTCACGAGTAAGCTTAGGGTAACGAACCATCACGCGGACTTCTTCACCATCGCGTAACACTCGCTGTGCTTCACCACCATAAAAACTGGCTCCAACCTGATTGGCGATTGAAGACAATGTTAAGCCCAAATCATACGCCACAGGCAGTAGCGTCATTTGTACTTCTTTACTCGCCGGATCTATGGTCGAGCTGATATCATACAAGCCTTCTTGCTGCTGCAGCATATCGATTAAACGACGACCTGCCGCATTTAATGTGTCGATATCTGAGCCGTATAACAAATAGCCAAACTCACCATCTCCACCACTGCCATTAACATCATCTTGAATCGAAAATGATTTCATACCCGGTATTTCAGGTAAGGCTTCACGCCAGCGACGAGACAACTCAAACGTATTAAACGGACGTAGCTCTTCATCGACCAAAGGGGCTAACAAACGCGCTTCAGTACGCCCTTGATTAAAGGCTAAAATGTCACGGATCATGCCTTGGCCGTATTCAGCTTTAGTTTGCTCATCAATGTCTAAAATAATCTTTTCGACTGTTTTAAGCGCATCAATAGTTTGTTGATCAGAGACATTTTCATTCATCTCTATTTCAATGCCCGGAAAATCATGTGGCACTTTCGGCGTTGGCACAGTACGAACATAATTGGCAGAAATTAAAGCAATACTAATCAAAAAGAATCCGATAAAGCTGCTAAATACTAACCAACGCCACTGTGTGCATTTTTCAATAAAGCGTTTATAAGGGCCATTAACAAAACTGAAGAAATTTCGATTAAAGCGAGCACGCCAGCTTGTTTCAGGTATAGGATCAAAACGACTGTGTGCCAAATGCGCAGGTAAAATCAGCTTTGACTCAATCAAACTAAACACTAAACACAACATTACAACCACTGCAATCCCATAAAAGAACGCACTTTCTGGGCCGCTAGACAGCGTAAATGGCGCAAATACCGCAATAGTGGTTAAAACACCGAATGTCGCAGGTGTCGCGACGCGCTTAGTGCCGCGCACAACGTTTTCAACGCCGCCGCCATTTTTTTCTATCTCGGTATAAGCACTCTCACCGATGACTATCGCGTCATCGACCACAATCCCAAGTACCATGATAAATGCAAACAAAGAAACAATATTAATAGTGACACCAAATAAAGGCATCATCATCACTGCACCCAAGAAACACACAGGTAAGCCTACCATTACCCATAATGCGAGTTTAAAGCGCAAAAAGAGGCTCAGCATCAGCATCACCAAAATCGCCCCTTGAAACAGATTTTTTAGCATCATATCAAGGCGCGCATTAAGGTAGTACGTCATATCAACTAAGGTTTTCAGCTCAAGGCCAGGTGGGAGTGTTTTATTACGCTCGACAATATAATCTTTTACCGATTGCGCCACCGGGATCATATTTTGGTCTTTGGTCGCTTTTACCGCGAGATAAATTGAGTTTTGACCACTGTATTTAAAGTAGCGCTCACCCTCAGTGAATTGATCTTTAATAATTGCAATATCTTGCAGTAAAACTTTCGCGCCATTTTCACCAATCTTAATCGGGATTTGGCGGAACTCTTCACCACTATAAAACTGATTCTCAACCCGTACTGAAATAATCCCAGCATCAGTGCGAAGCTGTCCCGCAGAAAAGTTCGCAGAATAACGGCGCACAGCAGCCGAAACATCGTTGAGGGTTAAGTTATATTTGCGCAGTGTTTCAGGCTGAATTTCAATAGCAATTTCATCCAGTGGCACATCTAAGTCAACCAAAGAGACATTGTTGAGCTGCAATAACTCATCTTCGATTTTTTTCGCGATAGGTTTGAGCTCTGTCAGCGGCCAATCACCGACCAAAGACATTTCAATGACTTGCTGGCGAAACTCGGCTTGATAAATGGTTATTGGCTCCATATCCGCAGGAAACGTCGCGATTCCATCTACACGCAGCTTTATTTTGTCGAGCACTTCAGGTAAATCTTCATCTGGATGGATTTCTAACGAAATACGCCCTGAATTACGAAACGCTCGTGATACGCCTTTTTTGATTTCGGTAATATCTTTAATTGATTCTTCAATTTTTATTAAGATACTTTCTTCGATTTCTTGCGGCGAAGCGCCGGGGTAAGAGGCATTAATATTGATGTAATTAATTTCAACATTGGGAAACATCTGACGTTGAATCGTGAAATAACTCACAATCCCCATCACAATAATGAAAAACATCATTAAATTTGCCGCCACTGAATTGTTGGCAAAATACGCGATGATCCCCGTTTGTTTTTCAGGAGCCGTTTGATTGGTCACAATATCGCTCCTTATAAATTATCTGTATTGGTCGTTGCGGTGACCTCAGCATTGGCAACTTTCACTTCCATACCTTTTTGCGGGTATTCAGGCAAGGTCAGTACCAGCTTGTCTTGACTGTCGAGGCCTGCGTTAATTAAGAAGTATTCACCTTCTTCACGTAGCACTTGCACTTGTTTAGGTTGTAGTTTTTGCTCATCGTTGACAATCCATACCGTACTATTGTTGACGAGTTCTTGCGGTAAGCGGAAAATCTGATTCAGAGTTTGGCCTGCAAAGTTAACTTCAACATAACTACCAAATTTAAGTGGCGGTACATCTGAGGTTAAACCGTAAGGGTCTTCAATCCGCACCACTAAATTACTCATACGTGTCGCACTATCAATGATTCCTAAATCTCGCGCAATAAACGCCTCACGGGTGATATTCGCAAGCCCCTTTTGACTCACGTTCGCTTTTAGCCCTTTGATTTGACGCGGTAAAAATGCGCTATCAAATCCTGCTATCGGGATCAGCACTTCAGCTGTTTCAATGTTATTGAGTACCGCAACTTGCGCGCCGGTATTCACAAACTGGCCTAAACCTAATTCTCGACTAATCACTAACGCATCAAATGGCGCACGCACTTGGCAATTTTCTAAGTCTCGCTCAGCACGTTTTAAATTCGCTTCGGCAGATTTAACCGCAGCTTGCGCGCTCAAGATTTGCGGTTTGCGTAAATATAAATCACTGTGGGTCAGATTTGGCGAGCGTTTTGCCTCTTTACGTGCGACTTCTCCTGCCGCTTGCTCTTCAATCAATGCCGCCTGTGCACGGGCTAACTCCGCTTGCGCCGAATAGACCTGCGCTTGGTAGTTATCAGGTTCGATACTAAACAAAATCTCACCGCGCTTAACTAATCCACCAGCCACAAACTCAGGGTGCCAGTTGATGATTTCACCTGAAACTTGCGCAGATAATTGCGTGCGTTCTAGCGGTCTTACTTCACCGTAACTGGTAATCACTACTTGATGATCACTTGCTGCTAGTGCCTCAATTTTAACTGTAGGTCGCTTATCAACGGCTTTACTGTCTTCTTTTTCATTAGCGGTTGCATTTATCCCGCTAAATACACCTATTGCGACGCCTAGTACGACTAAGGGCAATAAACCTTTCATCCATTTATTGTTCATGTGTGACACCCTAAAAATTAACTGCTCAGATAGTAACAAATCTATGATAGTTAAAGATATTGACAATTGTAACTAGGTGTTACATTTGTGAAAGGAAACCACAAGGCGATTGAGCAAGTATTTTAACCCTAACCACTGTGATTAAAGGCTTAATACGTGTCGACCATCACCGCACGATCAATACGTTCATCAAAATCAATAAACAACTCACTTTTTAATCTTGGTCATTTGCCAAAATCATCTAGTGCTAAAAGTAAAGTAATCCGGTACATTATTTATCGAGGTATTGTATTTAGGTTAATTAAACTCATTGCCTTCAACTTGTTTACGATATGCACTCACACAAGGAAACGTCATGCATTATAAGTTTTTTATCTTACTATTGAGCCTAGTTTTAGTGGGCTGTCAAAGCACTCCTTCTTCAGAGAAAACATCATTACAAAACCCACTAACTTTAGTGAACACCTCTCTTTTCGCCCCCGTAGAGCGTTATAATGCTGACGAAATATTCCAATTATCACATGCCCAGAAACAAGAGTTCTTTGAATATTATCAAAAACAAAAAGCCAAAAAGTTTCCAAGCAGTAATGAGCGTATTATTCATAATTTTTTAGACGATAAGCTTACCGGTTTTACTTTTCATGGTGACACCCTCGATGCCTATAGCGCCTTTTCACAAAAACGCGGCAACTGCATCTCACTAGCCGTCTTTACCACCGCTTTGGCGGATTTAATCCAGAGCCCTATCGACTATCAACATATTATCAATGAGCCGGTATACTTCAAAAAAGGCAATCTCATTTTAAGCTCTAGTCACTTGCGCTCTCGAGTGTACGATGCAGATAACAGCACATCGAAAAACAAGGTATTTTTCGTACCTAAAAGTATTATTATCGATTACTTCCCTACTCGCGGCCAAGTTCATGCTAAAAAAGCACAACGACCGCAATTAATCGCTAAATTTTATGCAAATCTCGCCGCAGAAACGCTGCTAAAAAATGACTTCGATGCTACTTTTTCTTACCTGTATAACGCCATGTTGCACGACCCTTTCAACAACGAGCTAATAAACTTACAGGCTGTTCTGCATCGTCGTGCTGGCGACACCACAACCGCCAACCGACTCTACCATTACGCGGTTACGAATGACCTAGCCAACATTAACCTTTACGAAAACTATATGTTGATTGCGCGTAATAACAAAGATGAAGCATTAATTGCTCAACTTAACGCGAAGCTAGCCCATATCAAGGATCCCAACCCTTATTCGTGGTTAGAACTTGGTAAACAAGCCATTGCAGATCACGACCTTCACTATGCACAATTTTATTTTAATAAAGCGGTCAAAGCTGCGCACTATATACCTGAGCCTTATATTGAATTGGCTAAAATCGCTTATCAAAATGGCGATTTAGACCATGCCAATCAATATTTAGAAGCTGCAATTGAGCGTACTTACGATCACAATCAATTGGCCATTTACCAAGCTAAATACCAAGCACTCAAAGCGATAACAAGCGAATAAGACTTTACAACTCATAGCGCTAGCGCTCCACTGCCTGTAAAAAACACAAAAAAGCAGCCCTTAGGCTGCTTTATCAATTGCCAAACACATCATAATATTCAATAAACATGCTTAAACATTTTTCGTTCCAGTACAAACCCCATCAAACCCATACAGAATAGCAATACTCCTACGATTCTAAACCACGGACTGATGGTATCTGCGGTCACAATTTTCTGTTGGTATTCATAATAGCGTCGCCCACCTTCAACCTCTAATGTTACCGCATCGCCTAAATTACTGATCTCAAAGCGGGTATCAATTGCTTCGCGCAATAACATTTCTTGTTGTTTTGCGTCTTTTACTGCTCGGTCAACACCCTGAGGCATTAAGTGAATCCATGTGTTAAAAATGGCTTCAGGTTCCCCCTCAAGCACGACACCCTTTGATTGATATTGGTATAACTGCTGAGCAAAAAGCCTCTCATTTTGGCCAATATAGAATAAAGTCACTGCAATCACGATTAACGCAGAGCTGATGTACCACCAACGCCGTTGCTGACCTATCGTAAACTGCTGGCGCTGGGATAAAAACGCGTCGATATCTGGGATCTGTTTTAACCGTGTTAAGTCACTTTTCAATTTTGGACAATGCAATAAATCACTTAATTCAACGCTCAACGCCGCTAATAATTGCCTAAACACCTCATTTGATGGCAGCGATTTATCGTTTTCTAACTTTGATAAATACGACAGCTCAATCGCGGCTGCTTGTGCCAGCTCCGGCTGACTAAAATTTCGCGCCAAACGCAGCTCTTTTAGTTTTTCACCTAATGTCATTTTTAACTCCTTGTATTCTTAATAACAACATACCTAGGGGTTGTTGAACTTTCGTGATGATTTTTGCAGCGAATTGTTGGGTATTTATACAAGGCAGCGCTTTTGTGGTGTAGCGAGCTACACGAAAAAGCGATAACGCAGTAGAAATACCCAACAAACGCTGCCCGAAGGGTTCGGCTAAAAGCGTATCTCTCTTTGTTGAGCAGTATTTGCTTAGAATGACTAGGCTACACACTACTCGCCGCGATAAATACGCTTTTATCTCGAACAAAATTTAACCACGAAAGATCAACAGCCCCTAATAATATGTTTAAAAGTAAATTCAAAAGCATGCACCAACTGCATAACGGCCATTCTTAGTAAGTCATAGTGAAATATAAAGATGAATATTAAGGAATAATCATGCATGAGTGAGCTTTGCAGGAAACCTGACACTAAAATTGATACAACCAGTTTAATTTTCGTATCGTCACGTCAAAAAGCGCTTATTATCTTGTCAAATGAGATTATGTTAAAATAATGAAAAATCATTACCCTCATTATCTATATTGTTCTAAGAATCTGAGTAGTAAGGTTGAGAATGACACATTTTAAAAAAGTATAACTGCTGTCTTTTTAGGTCTCGTCGCGACTCAAATGTATGGTGCATATGCCAATGAAAACCATGCACAATGGCTCTTTTCTTTAGGTGGACAAAGCAAATACATTACCGAAGGTAGAAACAACCTAACCGCTGGCGGTTTGCAATTTGCGCAACTCGATCTCAATTACATGCAAACAGACTTTCAAGTGTGGCTGGCAAAAGGTACGCAAGAAGATTATCAAGAGTTAAATCTGAGTGCTGTGCGTGGTTTTCAGTTCGGTGATTGGCAAGCATACCTAGGTGCAGCCCGTTTAGTATTCTCACAAACTGATGAATATGATACTGAACTTGCGACGGGGCTCATTTATAGCCATCACCCTATTTTACTCCCTAGTATTGACTATGTATATTCAACGCAGGCCGATGGTTCATTTGTTATGATGGCACTTGCATCTCATCCTTGGGTGATCAGCGAGCAGCTTTCGGTTTTCTCTCATCTGTCGATTGGTTTAGATTTTGGCTATGCCTCAGCGCATTATGATGGTGTCAATCACGGTGAAGCAGGCGTGGGCATTCAAGTCGCGTTAAACCCTGCGTTGCATTTACAAGCAATGCTTGGTTACAGCCACCCTTTGCATGACGTAAAGCTTGAACAAGGTGATAACCATCATTGGCTGAGCATTTCCCTACAACAAGCGTTCTAATTATGTTGCTCTGGCGCAGTACCCGTTGAAAAATCAATCACCCTGCGCCAAACTCTTGTTTCGTTTACACTCTCGCTCGCGCCTAAGCTCAACATTTACGAACGAGCCACAATCAACTATAAAACTAAGACCTTAACACAATAATAAAAAGAGAAATTTATGACCGCAGAACCAAACACACAGACACACTCTCCTAGCGAATCACCCAAGTGGCTTAAGCCATTCGCTTGGCTGATGGTGGTATGGAATTTAATGGGGGTGATGGCGTTTTTCATGCACGTAATGATCACTCCAGAACAACTTGCAGCCATGCCTGAAGCCGAGCAAGCGCTGTATCAAAATGCCGCCAGTTGGGTGGTGATTGTATTTGCGATTGCCGTATTCGCAGGTACTGCGGGCTCACTGGCACTAGCCTTGGGTCAACCCCTTGCGTTTCCCTTATTGACTGCATCGCTGATTGCCGTCTTGCTGCAACAAGTCCATAGCTTTATTTTACAAGACAGCCTTGCTGTCTATGGGAGCGCAGCACTGATAATGCCTGCTATCGTGCTGTTTTTTGCTGTAGTACTGGTGATTGTTGCAAAGCGCTTTACAACCAAGTAGATAGCCCGTTAATTGTAAGTATTACCCACGTATCAACTTAAAACGCACATGTTATAAAAACGCACAGCTCAATGTGCGTTTTCGCACACTGAAACCATCAAGCCCCAATAATAAAAGTTTAGACTATTGATTTATAACAATTAAAATTATGGCACATTCATTTCATACCTTAGTTACTCTTTAATTGCGCTGAAAAACATCAGCGCTCAGTGTGAGGTATGCCTGTGCACATTCAACTTAACTCGCCAAAAAAACACATTTTACGTAATGTCTGTCTTGGCATTGCGGCCTTACTAATCGTAATAGCAGGATCTGTCTTCAGCTTACAACTAAAGCCAACTTTAGCGCTGAGCGATTTAACCATTGTCGAGGTAGAGCAAGGTGATATCGACATCATGGCTCCCGTGTTTGGTCAATATGCGTCAAAATATGAAAAACTAATTAGTGCGCCCAGCTCAGGAAAAATCACCGAAATATTAGTGCGAAGCGGTGAAAGAGTGTTAGCTAACAGCGTTATTGCCAAACTCTCTAACCCAGACTTGATCCAAGAACATAACCAAAGCAAAGCTGAACTCATTCGCTTGCAAGCCGATAGCGCTGCTTTTGCGCTACGTCAAAAAAATGAGCTCTTAACCGAACAAGCAAGACTTGCCGAGCTCAAAGCCACCATTGAATCAGCGCAGCTGGATTTAAATGCGAATCGCCAATTAGCAGATTTCGGTATTGCAGCCCACATTGAGCTTGAACGAGCTGAACTGAAGCTTGCACAACTGCAACAGCAGCTGACATTTTCGCAATTTCGTCTTGATACATTTGAGCAAATGCAAGCGCTTGAACAAGAGCAAAAACACATTAATCTTGAACTGCAACAACAGCAGGTTTCATTGCTGGCTCAAAAAGTAGCCAACCTCACCATCACTGCAGATATTAATGGCACTCTTGAAAAATTAGAAATTGAACTAGGGCAGCACCTAAATACTGGAGACACTATTGCCAAAATAGGTTCTAGTAACGAATTAATTGCAAAAGTGTTTATTCCGCAGCGTCTCGCAGAACAAGTAGAAATAGGGGCCAAGGTTCATATAAAACACGAGCAAACCTTACTCAACGGCCACATTAGTCAGCTCGACTCCGTGGTAAGTGAAGGTTCAGTGCAAGCGCAAGTGCACATTTCCGATCAGCTCCCTGCACATATTCGCCCAGCATTGAACTTAGCTGCCCAAGTCTTTATTGCACACAAACCCAACGCATTGTTTATTACCCAGCAACCAGGAATGCGACCTTTAGCAACTCAAATTGTGTACCAACTCGAACAAAACCAGATCGCGCAACAACAAACTGTGACTTTTTCTGAACGCAGCGGTGAATACCTGCTAATTGCCGCTGGTGCGAAAAAAGGACAAAAACTCATTACATCGGATCTCAGTCAATGGCACAATTTCAGTCAGCTGAGTATTAACTAGCCTTCATAGGCCCACTCCTAAGGATAATTATGACCACGCTCGTGACGCTGCAAAACATTAATAAAACCTTTAATAAAGGTCAGTTGCATACTCAGGCACTAAACGACATTCACTTAACCATAGAGCAAGGCGAATTTGTCGCTATTGTTGGCCCATCAGGTTGCGGAAAATCAACCTTACTGAGTATTTTAGGGCTGCTTGAACAAGCCGACCAAGGCCGCTATTTATTAACCGATATTGATGTCAGCCGACTTAATATCGATCAGAGTGCCAAAATTCGTAATCGCCACATAGGTTTTGTCTTTCAATCGTTTAATTTGATTGATTCACTTACTGTGTTTGAAAATATCGCCTTACCGTTAGAACATCGCAACTGTAAACACAGCGAAATAAAAATACAGGTATTAAAGCAGCTTGATGCCGTCAATTTGCTTGCTCGTGCAGATTACAAACCCAACCAACTATCAGGTGGGCAGCAACAACGCGTTGCGATTGCAAGAGCCTTGGTCGGTCAGCCTGATTTATTACTCGTTGATGAACCAACCGGAAACCTTGATAGCCAAAATGGCGATGCAGTGATGCAATTGCTGTGTGAGCTGAATCAGGCAGGAACCACGATTGTCATGGTGACCCACGATAGTCGCTACAGCCAAATGGCTAGTCGCCAGATCCGTTTGCTCGATGGCGAAATTTTGGCAGAACAACACTTTGCCAAAGCGCCAAACGACCTTGATTTAAACCATGCTAAAATAGCGGAGCCAGTATGAGTTTTTATCTGCGCGCCTTACGCCATGGCCTCGTGCGTATTGTCACTCTGCCACGTTTCAGTTTGCCAATTTTACTCACGTTAAGCTTAACCTTAGCTGCGGTGATCACCGCGCTGGCTATCAGCAGCAATACATTGTTTCAGGCCTTACCTGATATTAAAAATGAGCAAGAACTGTATCAAGTCGAATCGTTTTGGCAATTATCCGAAGAATTCACTATCCCAGCGGCTGGAGAAGAACAATTTACGGCCTTAAAAACGCACTATCAACACCTTGGAGACTGGGGATACTTCTTAGCCAAATCAACCACGTTTAGCCTTAATGATAGTGAGTATGCAGCTATCTCAATCACTGCTAGCCGTCAAAGCGACCGCATTTTAGGTTTAACATTATTATTAGGTGATAACAGTGACACAGCTGATGAACAAGATGGTGTGTGGATTTCGCACAGCCTGTGGCGCAATTACTTCAATAGCAACCTCAATGTGCTGACACAATCAGTACAAATAAACGAAAAATACTATCAAATTCGTGGTGTACTGAGCGACTTCACCTCACATAAATTGGGCGATCAACATGCCAGCCAGCAAATTTGGCACTTTCCCCCTCCTCAGTCTACAGCAAAAAGTAAAACGAATATTCAATCCTCTGATACTGTGGTCTTTATCCGTACAACATTAGCCCCACCGAAAGAAACTGAGCTAAATCAGTTTATGACCGACCTCACTAAAGGTGAGATGTTTGGCAACGTTGGCATGAACACAAAAATAAACTTGTACCGCGATAACCTTACTAGCCAACATAAAAATCTAATCTTAATGCTATTAGCTGTGTTCACGGGTTTGTTAGTCATTGCCTGCTGCAATCTACTCAATGCAATCGTCGCTCATTATCAAATGAGGCAGCATGAATTTATCATGTCACTAAGCCTTGGTGCTTCTCGGTTCAAGCTCTTTTTACACATCACCTTAGAACTGCTGCCGTTGTTTGTTGTGTCATTTGTATTGGGATTACTATGCGCCGCTTGGTTGATCCAAGCGTTGCCGATTATTTTTGGTGCTGACTTTGCGCTACTGCATCAAGTTCATTTAGATACATATACTGTGTTAATGAGTGGCTTATTTATTGTCTTAATTGCCGCTTTATTTGCCAGTATCTGTATGAAAAAACTGAATTTGAAACATATCGGCAGTGCGCTAAATAGCAGTGGCAAGGGATTCAATCATCAATCCGGACATGGTTTACAAAAAAGCCTGTTTGTTATCCAACTGTGCTTAAGTAGTGTGATCTTAACCGCGATCAGTATGGTCGGATTTAACAGTTACCAGCTCCTTTACCCGACTCTCGGCTTTAACTTTGACAATACGTTACTGATCAAAGCGCAGTACCCACAATTTGATTCACAAGCCTCTGCTGAGCAAAAATTTGCACAGGCACAACAAATACGTGCTGATTTAATCTTTGCTATTGAAGCTCATGATCCAAGTCTCAAGGTATTGCAAGGCTCTGCTGTACCACTTAATAGCACTGTCAGAATGTACATGACAAAAGATGAACTAACTAACCGCGATTTCACTTATTACAGCAGAGATTTAGCGCCTGATTTTTTCCAATCCTTTGACATGAAATTGGTAGCAGGGCGTACGATCACAGAACAAGAGTGGCAAGATAAAGCCAAAGTAACTGTGATTAATGAAAGCCTAGCACGGCTCCTCGCACCGAATAAGACAGCTCTTGATATCATTGATACTGAACTGAATGGCAGCAGAATCATTGGTATCGCAGCCGATGTGTATGAAATTATCAATACTAAAATTGGATTTCCTACCTCTTATCAATCGTATCGCTCTTTTGTATCTCAAGATTTTGAATTGGTTATCCAGCAAGCCAAAGGAAAGTTCGATATTGACGCCTTAAACACTGTATTACTAGCCCAAAATCCGCTCATAACTCAGCTTCATTTTGAGACACAAAACCAGACTTGGTTACAAAGCACAGCCAAAAGACGGACACTGTTTTATTTCACACTTGCATTGGCATTGTTAACGCTCGGACTCACCGCGGTTGGTATGGCTGGGCTTGCCACTAGCATCACTGAACAGCGCCGTTACGAGCTTGCAATCCGCATGGCCACTGGGGCAACCCGCCAACGTTTGTTGGGTCTCATTGTAAACAACGCCCTAGGGCTGTTAGCCACGGGATTAACTTTCGGTGCAGTGGCCGCGGTATTGGTATATCAGCAGATGCATATTCGCATCAGTAGCCTGCCAGAATTTGCATGGCTGCCAATGCTCGCTATTGATTTACTGTTAATTAGTATTGTATTAATTGCTATGATACTGCCGGCTCAGCGGATTATCAGCCAAGCACCCATGCAAGCATTAAGGCAGCTGTAAGCCAATATAATAATATTAAAAAGGAACAACATGAGTCAGCCTCAAGGATTAATTTTAATTGCCGATGATGACTGTGATATTCGCTTTGCACTCAGCCTCTTACTGAACCAAGCCGGATATCGCACTCTTGAGGCGGACTCAATCAAAACTTGCGAAATCCAAATTCAGCGCCATCAACCCGATTTGCTATTGCTGGATATGAATTTTAGCCGTGATACCACCTCAGGCCAAGAAGGGCTCTCTTTACTGCAAAGGCTCGATACATCGACACTACCAATTATTTTAATGACCGCGTGGGGCAGCATAGATCTTGCTGTTAAAGGCATAAAACTCGGCGCAAAAGACTTTATTGAAAAACCTTGGCACAAAAGTAAATTATTAACACTGATTGAACACACCATAAAACCAACCGCAGCAAGCAGTAACTCAGCTTCCATTGCAGCGACCGCTTCAAACTGGATTGCTCAATCACCAGCCATGCAACACCTCGAAACCCTGATCCGACAAATTGCCCCTAGCCGAGCCAATGTATTGATACTCGGTGAAAATGGTACCGGAAAATCGCAACTTGCAGCACGGATCCATCACATGTCGAGCTATCAACAAGGTCCATTCATTGCCACAAATATGGCAGCCATTCCTGAATCTTTATTTGAAAGTGAGCTGTTCGGTCATCAAAAAGGTGCGTTTACTGATGCCAAATCACAACGCCAAGGTGCATTTAGTAGCGCCAATGGAGGGAGCCTTTTTTTAGATGAAATTGGTGCTTTACCCCTTAATTTACAAGCTAAATTACTGCAAGTACTGGAAAGCCATACCTTTACTCCTCTCGGAGCTGATACTCCTCAACAAGTAGATGTCCGCTTAATTGTAGCCACTAACCAAGTCCTCGAAGCGGCGATACAAAACGGGCAATTTAGACAAGACCTGTATTACCGCCTCAACACTTTTATCATTGAGTTACCTCCACTGCGCCAGCGCCAAGCCGATATTTTGCCACTAGCCAAGCATTACCTCAGTCAGTTTGCCTTGCAATATCAGTTGATTTGTCCAACTTTAACCCCCCCTGCCCGCCAGAGTCTGCTGCACTATACTTGGCCCGGAAATATCCGTGAGTTACGTCATGTAATGGAGCGCTGCGTACTACTTAAAGGACATAAAACTAATCAAGTTATTATAGATTTCAATGATTTGATGCTGCCAAAAAGCCCTACTTCGCAGCCCCCGTTAAGCCTTCAAACTGCAGCCTTGCCTGAGCCTTCCCTTGAAGAGCGCGAATGCCAGCAAATTAGAGTGGCATTGCAGCAATATCAAGGGAATATGAACAAGGCAGCGCAAAGCCTTGGGATTTCGCGCCACGCTCTGTATCGTCGCCTTGAAAAATATCAGCTTGATGCCAATCAATTTAAATCCACGGCTCATAGCTAAATGCAGCAAACACATCGCGTAATGTTCACCTTAACCTTAGTGAGCACACAGATCTTTACCTTGTCGCTTACCACACTGTTTTTATTAAACTTTAGTCCACTTTTCTTGGTCAGTTTTGGCTTGGTTTTAGCGTATGTGTTATGTTTTTTCTCCTTCAAAGCCTACCAATTTTGGTCTCAACCTTGGCAAGATTTGATTGCTTTTAGTCAAACTAAGCTTGAAGGTGAAAAAAATATCACTCTTAAATTCAAAGATATCAACAGCTCAGCTCAACAGCTGGCTTTGGCCATCACAGAGCTAAGTGAAAGCCAAACGCACACCCAGCGGCATGCACATATAATCTGGTATGACATTTTTGAACATTGGCAAGAGCCGATTGCGGTTTTCCAGCAACAGCAATTGATGTTTGCCAATCACGCCTTCAAACGTCACTTCCCACACACTGCTTTAATTGGCGATACACTAAAAAAATTAGGCTTTAATGAACAACAAGGTCAACTCAGCCATTCGGCCTTTAGTCAAAAATGGCACAGTAGTAGTGTCGCATTTAAACAAAACCACACTGCTTGGTGGTTTTATAGCGCCAGTAATATTGAGCATTCATTGCAACAGCAGCACAAACAAAGTCAACGCGATATTGTGCGCATTATGAGCCATGAAATTCGCAATTCCCTCACTCCGATTGCATCGTTGTCAGACACATTATTAACCAATGGCCCCTTTAACCCAGAACAAGTATCGAAAGCACTGGAGCGCATTAAACAACGCAGCGAATCTTTACTTAGTTTTATCGCCGCTTATGCGAATTTGAGCACTTTACCACCGGCTCAGCAACGCTGGACGAACATAGCGCAGCTATGCCACGAACAAGCAACGACCTTAGGCATGTCATTACAGTTTCAAGGCGAACAACATGCTGCACTGGACCCTATGTTGTTTGAGCAATTACTGCTCAACATCTTTAAAAATAGCCAACAAGCACATCCAAGTACCCAACTTAAAGCACATTGCTATCATGATAATCATGTTCAAGTGCTTGTCATTAAAGACACTGGCCCTGGTTTTGCCAACTTAGACAATGCCCTTAATCCGCTTTTTACCACCAAAGCTGAAGGTCAAGGATTAGGGCTCTCTTTATGCCAAGATATCATCCAATTGCACGGTGGCGATATTCACTTAAGTAATGATGACATTGGCGCGGTTGTCACACTTAGCTGGCCACTTTAGCGCTACTAGCGAGCAACATGCTGTAACACTTTTCTACCCAATGGGCGTTCATCACAGCTATTGGTGCACTTAACGCAGCCGGTTTTTGTCCGTATATTGGTTCAGGTACACTTTTAAAGATACGAACAACACATCACACATAAGAACAAGGAACTGCGCGTGAAAATTTCAAACATCGCGTTAGCGCTTACTTTGGCGTTAAGCATCTCAAATCCAGCTTTGGCTGCAGATAAAAAAGCCGATAAAAAAGACAAAAAAGAAACCACCATCGCGTCACTCATCAAAGATAGAACTGAGTACTCTGGTTTATTTAACTTGTATCAAGATGCCAAAACGGGCGAAAACTTGATGGTGATTAACGAATCACAACTTAATACGCCGTTTGTTTATTTTGCTCATACCGTCGATGGTGTCACTGATGCAGGTCATTTTCGTGGCTCATATCGTGAAACCAAGCTAATTGAGTTTCGCCGCCACTTCGATCGCATTGATATTATCAGCAAAACACCTCGCTTCTTGTTTGATGAAAACAGTGCCATCGCCAAAGCCAGTGACGCCAATATTTCGGAAGCGGTGCTTGCCAGTATAAAAATCGAAAAAGCCGAAAAAGGCCAAATTGCATTTAATGTCGATAAACTATTTTTAAGCGAAGCGCTACACAAAGTCTCTCCATGGAAAAACCCGAACGACAAAAATGCGAAAAAACGCTTTAACCCCGGTAAATTAGACGATAAAAAGTCACGTATTTTATCTAACCGTACCTATGCCAATAATCTCGATGTCGTTGTTGATTATGTGATGACCAACGCCAATCCAACTGTGCGCGGCTCCACTGCGGTTTCGGACCCTCGTACGATATCGGTCAAGGTGCAACATTCATTTGTTGCCCTACCAGAAAACAGCTACCAGCCACGTTATGATGATGCTCGTGTGGGCTACTTTACCAACCAATTCGACCAAATGACTTCAAGTGATTGGACGCCGTACCAAGATGTAATCAAGCGTTGGGATCTGCAGAAAAAAGATCCAAGCGCAGCCGTTTCTGAACCGGTTAAGCCGATTACTTGGTGGATAGAAAACACCACGCCAATCGAGTGGCGCGACACCATTGAACAAGCAGTGCTGGCATGGAATACCTCGTTTGAAAAAGCAGGGTTTAAAAATGCCATCGAGGTCAAAGTGCAACCAGATGATGCGGATTGGGATGCCGGTGATATCAACTATAACGTGCTACGTTGGACTTCTTCGCCACGCCCACCCTTTGGCGGCTATGGCCCTGCGCTAGCTAATCCATTGACGGGTGAAATTTTAGGCTCTGATATCATGTTAGAGTTTGTCTTTATGAAAAACCGCTGGATTTATGATTCGCTATTTTCACAAGGTGCCACCAGCTTAACTGAACACACCGATGATCAAGCCAACCAATTACATTGCTCATTAGGTCATGAACTACAACAAAATATGATGATGGCCAATACGTTGGCATCGGGCGCTGACATTGAAAAGAAAGCCATCTTAGCCGAAGGTTTGCGTCAACTCGTGCTTCATGAAGTTGGCCATACGTTAGGTCTGAACCACAATATGAAAGCTTCAATTTTGTGGAACGAAAAAGACATTCACGACAAATCAAAAACACAAGGTGTGCTGACAGGTTCAGTGATGGACTACAGCCCTGTAAATGTTGCACCGCTTGGTCAAACTCAGGGTGACTACTTCCAAACAGAGCCAGGCCCATACGATGATTGGGCGATTGAGTACGGTTACTCTGCCGCGTTGACTGATGAAACCGCTGAACAAGCACGTTTAAACACCATCTTGTCGCGTTCAAATGAACATGGCTTAGCTTTTGGTAACGATGCAGATGATATGCGCGCGCCTGGCCGCCATATTGACCCGCGTGTGATGATTGGCGATATGTCATCGAACGCTGTGGCGTATGCCAGTGATCGCATGGATTTAATTAATCACATGCTAGATAAACTCATTGACACTGCGCGTGTTGAAGGGCAATCACATCAGCAACTATTAACGTCTGCCAATATGTTATTTGGTCAATACCGCACCCAAGCTGGCGTGATTTCACGCTATATTGGCGGTGTTTATGTTGAGCGTAATGTGGTGGGTACGGATGATTCCGTCAAACCTTACACGCCTGTGCCTGCTGAGATTCAAAAAGCGGCCATGAATACTTTAGCGAAAAAAGTATTTGCACCCGATACCTTAACCAACATGAAGCCGCTGTATAACTACATGCAACAGCAACGCCGTGGTTTTAATCATTATGGTAAAAATGAAGATCCTAAAGCACACAAAATGCTGCTGAGCCTGCAAACAAACGCATTGAATCAATTACTTCATGCTAACGTTTTACAGCGTATTTCGGATACAGCCCTGTACGGCAATACCTACAGCTTAAACGAGTTTATGCAGGATTTAACCAATAGCATTTTTGTAGAAGGCAACAGCAACTCAGTCAGCCAAAATTTACAAGTTGAATATGTAAACCGCTTAATCGCGATTGCAGGTTCAGGTCGAGCATCTAAATATGACTACCTTGCTCGCGCTGCTGCTTTAGGTCAACTGCAAGACATTGCTGATGCCAGCACACCTTGGGGTGCAGATAAAGCAACCAAAGCCCATAAAGCTTACATCGATTTACTGATCGAAAAAGCACTCAAAGCTTAATTTAACTTAACTAGCGTGTAATCATCAAAAACCCGAGGGACATACACTGTACCTCGGGTTTTTATCTAACTCGCTTAGCCTAATAACAGGGGCTTAAATAATTTAAGCTGCCTTTGCTACTTTTTCGGCTTTGATTGCATGGCGCTTAGCTTGCCAAATCCCCATTGCTCGCACCAAAAATGAGCCACTTAACAGCCCGTACCATGCACAAGCCACCAACATAAATATCGGGTCGACCGTCAATGCATGTTCAGTTGCAAGTAAAAAAGCCACGGCATATTTAGTAAAAAAGATCGCCATCATTAATACTAAAGGGATCCAACTACCTTGAATCAAAAACGTCTGATTTTGCAAATCATATTCTGCATAACTGGTGAGTTTAAACACTCGATTGAATAACTGCGATAAGACCAACCCCACCAGCCAAAATACAATGCTTAGTAGTGCAATCCCAAACCCTGATAACACGCCCGCCAGTGACAATATCAACATTGCAACAGGCAACGCGACCACCATCCATGATGATACCTGACGAGGTTTACTTTGCTTAAAACCAAAAAAAACTAACACTGCAAACAGCACAAATACCCAAACTGGGGTATGAGATAAAATATCACCCATGCTTACTTCCTCTTATTATTATAATCATCGCCGTACTGCTAGCTAATGCATAAGTTTTCAGCGATGACCTTTGTTTATAACCTAAGTAGCAAGTAAAAAACAGTGAATTTTATCACTTCAATAGGTATCTCAACCTAACAATTGCATCATCAGATTTTATTGGCTAGTGATAAACAACTCATCATCTACAATGCGCAATGCCATACAGTCACTCTGACCATTGATAATCATATTATTATCAACACGTACGCCGGCTCCTGAATACTTACCTGCTGCAGTGAAGCTACAAATTTGCACGTAATAGTCCGTTACTTTCGGTAATGCGAACAGTTGTTGATATATTTGATCTTGCCCAACAAAGTGGCCTTCTGTTTTCTCTAACAAATTTTTATGCTCATCAATTAATTGGATATTTGAGCCACAGCGTCCCACTATCGGTTTGACCACATAACCGGTTTGCAACAACTCATCGCTGAGCTCAAACGATGTATTAAGTAAATAAGGGTGATTTGGAAACAAACTCCAAAGCACAGGTAAAATCGCTTTATTGCTCGGTATCAATGTCCACAAAGGTTCGAAAACCATAATATGCTTACGCAACAATACATCGACTAAACGAGGCACTTCACCTGCTTGCCAAAGTGGTTCGAAAGTGTCACTGGTTGTTTGCTCAGACTCACATTCTTGCCTGATTTGATCCAAAGCGGTTTCCCATGACCATGTTTTCCATACGAAATTTAACTTATCACCGTGGCCATCAATAATGCTGCCATCGGCTTCCCAGCGCAGTTCATTTAGGCCGATAATGATGCGGCACTCATATCCAGCGGCTTCAATGACTTCTTTCATAAACAAAGCATGATAATGCTCCTCAGCTTCATCATCTTGTAAAATATGAACCATGCCTTTGACATCACTTTTGCGCCACGCTTTGACTAAGTCTTTAAACAAATCTTGCCCGGCATCTTCACCCAGTTTAACGCCAAAGTGTTTGCCCCACTTGCCCTGAACTTTGCCACTTTCCATATAACACGATGCAGAATCACAATTATATTCATACACTTTGAGGCCTTTGGAGGTTAAAGCAAAATCAAACCGACTGGTGATTAATTGGTTTAAACGATTATCCCAAGATTGGCGAATTTTAGAGAGAACGACTTCCGGAAGGTTAAATTTTTTCAGTAGCTCAGGGTGCTGTAAAACATAATCGGTCGCGTGCATAAACAGGCCATGCAATTCATTCGTTGCATGCTCAATGGTTTGCGCCCCAGTCTCTGAAATAGTAAAAAAGCGATGTTGATCAGCCAAGACCGAAGTCAACTTATGACCTTGCATCATATCAACATAAGCTGCTTCATCATCATTAGCAATATTGAGCCATGACTTAGCCGTTTGCCCATTATCGCAAACTTGATGAGGCTGAATGCTGAAAAGTTGACTATCGACTTCAGGAGTCGGTTCTGCAAAATCTGCTTGGTCCGTTTGTATCATCCAACCCAAGATAGTGGCATCGCTGTACGAGCACTCAATCCAATATTCCCCTTGCTGAGTCACTTTAGCCTTAAGTTCTCTGCACCAGTTTTGTCCTTCAGGCCACATTTGATGCCCTACATTTTGTTCAGCAAGTCGAATTTTATCAGCGTGAACCTCAACCACCACGGCAACATGACCGGTTTCTTCAAACTCGCCCCCTTCCTCCCAAATCAACAAACTACCCACTGTGGGATGTTGCTTGCAACCGTTTCGAAATGCATGTAACGGCAGGCGCTGCTGGCTATTGACATCGCGAACAGTGCGTAACTCGAAGATATCGTATGCCATGGCGATATCATCAAAAATATAACCATAGTTTATGTACATCCAACGCCTTGCAAACTCTACGCATTGCCATTTATAACCCATATAAATGCCATCTAAATAACTGCGATACGCACTCCTATTAGGATATAACGTGTCATCTGCAGTCTCATAATCAGAAGAATAAACAGGTACATTTCCGGGTGCATAACCCAACAATTCACCAAATACACTTGCGGGAGTTGAAGATTTCATTAAAGTCGTTTCTATTATTGGAGGAGTTATCAGCGAATATAGAAGTGAAGCATGTTGATAGCAAGCCAAAACATTACAGTTACAGTAGGGTGTGTTGCGCTTTTAAGGTTGTTTTTACAGCGAATGGTTGCTCATCTAAGTAAGGAAGAGGCTGTGCGGTGCCGTTATGCTATATAAAAAGCCGCTAACGAAACAAAAACCAACACAGCTAAGAATAGGCTGGTAAATAGCTTAGTTGTATTAATGCATGTTAGTGTCAAACGATGCATCACTGTCTGTCTCGGTTGTTGCAAACTGAATTAATTCAACTAATAAACGTCCATGCATGGGCGTAAAACCGGTTTTAGCGAGCTTTTTTTCTAAATACAACGCGAAATTTTTACGTCGTTGATGCTGCTCACGTAAGCGTAATAACAGTTCATGCTGTTTTTGACTAATTAGCTCTGATTGGTAAATCGGATCTTCGTCAGGCCAATCCTGAACAGGCACACCTTTATGCTGAAAAACAAAATTCGACAACGTGCGGTCGATGCGGCTGTAGTCTGTTTCACCCAATAATAATTCTATTTCTTTGAGCAAACTGCCGTATAACACTCGAGGGAAAAGCTTATAAAAATCATGGTTCTTAAATCGCTCACCCATAGGGGTTTGCTGCCAATCATGAAAGCTTGAACGTAAGGCATGAACAAAAATACGCCCCACGTAATGACTTTTTTGAAAAGACACTCCTTCTTTTTCTAAACGAGTTAACACATGGTTTAATCGTTCTCGGTAGCTGCGTAACTCAGATTTTAACTCGCTGTTTTCTTTTTCGAGTAATTGAATTTGCTCGTGGTTGGCACCCAATTGTTGCTCTAACGTACTAATTTTGCGCTGCGCACTATGAAACAAATCGCGGGTATCTTTAAGTTCAGCCAGCATATTGGCCTGTTTCAGCTTGATGCTGGTATCTGTAGATGCGGGTAACGGTTTGACGGCTTCAAGAGTTTGATGGGCTTGCATTAGCGCATGCTGGATTTTACGTTCGATGACTTTACCTGATTGACTCCCTTTGAGTAGCACATTGAGCTCTGAAGAAATATGCTTTTGATACCACAGTTGAATCTGCTCACATTGTGCCTGAGTTAAATTAGCAAATGGATTTTCAGCACTGATAGGCTTATCAGACATACACGCTCCTTGTTCAACATTGGTTAGTCATACGTTTTATTGCAACCCTGATTATACGGTAGCTAGAGCAAAATACGAGGTATCTTATTCGAGCTACCTAAAACAGCAAATCTGATGCCTGTTTTCCACTACGAAATTTTCATCTTTAAATATTCAAATAAGTGTTCAGCGGCTTTTTGATCAATATTCAGCATCAGCTGCGAAGTACACACAGATAATAATTGTGCCACGCTTTCAATGGGTAACTCATGTCTTTCTCCAGTTTGATGGTTGATCTGACTGTAGTGCAAATTACGGATCAAATGGCGCTGATGGACCTCAATTCGTGCTATCACTAAATGATTAACAAAAGTCTCATCCGGGTGTTGATGACTATAAAAGTGCGCAATATCACAATCCGCTTCCGTCACCTCTCTTAAATCAAAACGATATAAAGTCTTCTCTGCTGCCGTGTTTAGTTGCAGTAATCTAAATCCATCCGAATTATCTGGCTCTTTTTTTAACTGATATGCAAATCCCTGCTCTGAAATAAAGTGGTTATCCGTTAACTCAATTAAGCTTCTTGGGCAATCAACGCCAAACCCCACGTCAATCGCATATTGCTGACCCACTAAAGTCAATAACGTCAAACGGTGGGAGAGGCCATTTAAGGGATCACCATTGAGCATAACTCGAGCCAAAATCGGTCTGACTTGATAACCTAGCGCCTTTAACGTTAAATAAAAAATTTTATTATGCTCAAAGCAATATCCACCTGTCCGCTCTGTTATGACACGCTCAAATAGCGCTTCGGGTTCCAAACTAAGTGGCTTTTTTAGCAAGACATTCGCACTAGAAAAACAAAAATGCATAAGATGCGCCTGCTGTAATTGGCTAATATAGTCGAGATCTGACGCTGTCTTTTTGACATTGAGCAGCGCCAAATAGTGTTTGATATACGGGGGCATTATTGACTCCTCTTTACTATTTTTTTGCCATCACAAGATTGAACTCTTTAACGACTCTAGGTTGAGCATACACATTTTGAATAAATTGATAGAACACCTTCATTGTAAGTCCTTCATTGTCTGAGTTGATTTATCGACAAGGCTAAAACCACAACCTAACTTGAGGTAAAGTGTTTTTTTCGTTAAATTAAGGGCAGTTGAACTTTCGTAGTTAAATTTTGTTCGAGATAAAAGCGTTTTTATCGCGACGAGCAGTGTGTCGCCTAGTCATTCTAAGCAAATACTGCTCAACAAAGATCAACAGCCCCTAAATTTTTAGGAGAAACAAATGAACAATGAAGCAAACTTAAGTGTAGGTCAGGTGGCCAAACGCACGGGTGTCGCAGTTTCAGCTTTGCACTTTTACGAGCAAAAAGGTCTCATCCACAGCTTAAGAAATCATGGTAATCAAAGACGTTACAAACGAGATGTGATGCGCCGCATCGCCATCATCAAAGCCGCGCAAAAATTTGGCGTTACCCTTGAAGAAATAAAGCAAGCGTTTGATGCATTGCCGCAAAAGCGCGATCCAACCAAAGATGATTGGTCGCAACTTGCCACACAATGGCAAGCGATGTTAACCGAAAAAATAACCGCCATGACTCAATTGAAAAACAACATTACCGGCTGTATTGGTTGTGGCTGTTTATCCCTTCATCACTGCCCCATCTACAATCAAGATGACAAACTCGCCAAGCAAGGGGACGGCGCACATTTACTGTTTACTGAACATGGCTCCAGCAAGGAGTAAACGATGAGACCAACTCGTTTTAATGATTATGAGTTTTACTATTGATAAAGTCAGTAATCGAAAACAGCACGCCAGACCCAACGAAGGCCATGTGGATAACCACCTTCCAAAAAAGCTGCTCTTCAGTGTAATGCTGCCAATCTATAAACACTTTTAGTAACTCCACCGCTGAAATTGCAACAATGGCACTGATCAACTTAATTTTTAAGCCTGAGAATCCCACTTTACCCATCCACGCAGGGCGATCTTCATGTTGATCAATATTGAGCTTAGAAACAAAATTCTCATACCCACTAAAGATAATAATCAGCAATAAACCGGCAAGAAGCGCCGTATCAACTAAGGTCAAAATATTAATCAGCATTTGCTCATTTGTTGCATGAAACGTATTCATCACCATGGTGCCTAACAGCTTCATAAACTTAACCAATAAAAGCAAAATGGCGACGAATAAACCAAAAAAGAACGGCGCGAGCAACCAACGACCTGAAAAGATAAGCGCTTCAAAATTAGTTTCGAGTTGTTTACGCATCGGGATTCCTGAAAACTATTTATTTTGCTGCACAATAACTTGTAATGACAATAAATCAATCAAATTTTTAGATCTCGAAAACCGATGATATTTCTTAACTATACTGATCATTAAACTTTAGTAACGTGACCTTTTATTGATGACACCTATAACTTTGTTGCGATCCTCGTTTTTCATTCTGACGCTATTGTGCTGTATCTGCGTGTCAGCTAAATCGATCGAAGTCTATGAAAAACAAATAGACCAAGCACAAGGAGCCGAAAAACTAGAACTCATTATCAACTTTCTTGCTGATTACTCTCGTTACTCGGCAAAAAAAGCTATTTCCTACAGCGAATACGCCCTTATCGCACTGGAACAAACACCCAACGCAGTCCAAGAAGCTAAAGTTTATGCCTATCTGGCTTTGGCGTATAACTACCTCGAAAATCAAGCCGAAGCACTTCCGCTCGCAGAACAATCTTTATCAATTGCGCAGCGCATTAACCATCAAGAATTACAAATTCTGGCTTATGAAACAAAAAGTACGATTCAGCTAGATTTACGGCTCCACGAAAATGCATTGGAAAGCCTCACTTCGGCAATGGACATTGCAGAGCAAGCCAATAACACCCTGAAATTAGCTCATTTAATTGCACAAAGAGGCACTGTTTATCGTTACATGGGCGATCATGAATTATCATTAAAAGATTATTTAACAGCGCTCGAAATTTATCGATTTAAGGAGAATAAAGAAAAAACAGCACAAGCGTTGGGTAACGTAGGTTCGCTATATCGCCGTTCTGGCGATTTTGAAACTGCCTTAAAATACCAACTTGAGTCTTTAATGCTAAAACAAGATTTAGGCGACATTCGCGCACTATCCATTCAATACAACAACACTGCGATTATTTATAAAGACATTGGTGATTATGACAACGCCATCGAACTGCACTTAAAATCTCTCGAGCTAAAAAAACAACTAAATTATCAACGCGGTATGGTTTTTTCTTACAACAACCTCGGCGAAACGTCGCGCTTAGCAGGCAAAATTGATGATGCGTTAATCTATCTAAACAAAGCAAAATCATTAGCTGACTCCTTAGGAAATCAAGAACTGCAAGGGTCATCTAACTTGTATTTAGGCCGCCTTTATCTCGATGAAAATCAATTGACCTCATCTGAGCGATATCTCAGCCAAGCCTTGATGATTTTCAATACCACTCAAGAAATCTCTCGCTTGGCTGAAACACACTTAGCTATTGGCAAATTGCGTTTTGCACAAAATAACTACCAAGCGGCTGTCGAACAGGTTGAAAGAAGCATTGTCTATGCTGAAAAATCAGAAAAAAGCATCGTTATTTTAGCCGCTTATCAAGCTTTATCTGAATTTAATGAATCCATGAAGAACTACCAACAAGCGCTCTTCTACTTCAAAAAATACACCGCCAAACATGACAAAATCTTCAGTAAACAAGCACAATTACGAACCGGTGCACTGAGAGTTGAGTTCGAAGTCGATCAAAAGCAACGCGAAATAGAAACTTTAACCAATAAAAACACCATTTCAAATTTAAAATTAGCTCAGGAAGAATCTGAAAAAAATACAGTGTTATTGGTCAGTTTATTAATCTTTTTAGCCATGTTATTTGGCGCTTTTTTACTTATCAAACATAAACAAGATCAAGCTCAAGCGAAAGTGCTAAGTGCAATCAAAGCAGGGAAAGAGCGACTCAAACTGGCTCTGTGGGGCAGCGGTGATGAATTATGGGATTGGAATTTGGTTACAGGCACCATTTCACGGGAAAACACTTTTAATAACACCACATTACCGCAAGACCGAATTGGCAGCTCAATGAATGCGATGCAAAGTAACATTCATCCTGAAGATTTTGAACGAGTTAAAACCTTGTTTGAGCAGCACTTAGCTGGCGATAACAGTACTTTTTTTGAGGCAAGTTACCGCATTAAAAACACATTCGGAGAATGGGTATGGGTACTCGACCGAGGTAAAGCGGTCGAACGAGACGACACAGGCCGAGCCACCCGAATTTCTGGCACACTACGAGATATTTCCGCATTAAAACAACAAGAAATCGCACTTATAGAATTCAACAATGAACTTGAGTTACGAGTTGAAAAACGTACAGCTGACTTACAGGCAACCAATTCAGAGTTATCACTTACCTTAGCCGCACTGACTGATACGCAAGAAAAACTCGTTGAAGTTGAAAAAATGGCTTCTTTAGGGAGCTTAATTACAGGGATCGCGCACGAAATGAACACCCCGATAGGCACTTGCGTCACCGCCTCATCGGTATTAAACGAAGTCATTGACGATATTGCAGCGCGTGTCGATAGCAATCAGCTCTCGAAGGAAAAATTAAAAAATAGCCTAGTCCAACTCAAAAATAGTGAAACACTGATCACCAAAAACATTCATAAAAGCGCAGACTTAATCCTTCAATTTAAGCAAATAGCCAATACAGATCCCACCGTTTCAGAATTTTGCTTATCATCGATGTTCGCGCAAAAAATACAGCTTTTTGAAAAACAGCATGCGCCCAATGTCGCCCTCCAATTTGATTGCAACTGCACCATCACCGTGACTAGTTTTGCCATGAGCTTTGATATGATTTTGGATATTTTACTGCTCAACAGCCTGCAACATGGCCACAATCAAGATAAACAGCTCAATATTTCGGTGTCGTTAATAAAAGACGATACCCATTTGAGGATAATCTATCAAGATGATGGTGAAGGAATCGCAGATCAAGTGGCCGGTAAAATTTTTGAGCCGTTTTTCACTACAAAACGAAACCAAGGTAATATTGGCCTCGGGTTACATATTGTCTATAACCAAGTAACCCAGCAGCTAAAAGGGCATATCCAATTTGAACAAAAATCTCCCCAGGGAGTTATTTTTCGGATTGCCATTCCACACACGCTTTCTTAACTTGGGTAGGCCGCCAGTCGATGCTGTAAATTATTTTTAACCGCGGGCCACTCTCTATCGAGGATTGAATACACGACAGTATCGCGAAGGGAGCCATCAGCCATAACTTGATGTTGGCGCAAAATACCATCTTGTTTAGCACCTAATCGCTCAATTGCCGCCCTCGATACCCGATTAAAAAAGTGGGTCCGAAATTCAACTGCAATGGCCTTATGCTCATCAAAAGCAAACTGCAACATCAAGAATTTAGTTTCAGTATTGATACCCGTTCGACATGCGTGTTTGCTATACCAAGTAAATCCCAGTTTAACGCGACGATGTGTGCTTTCTACATCATAAAATCGCGTTGTACCCACCACTTTATTGGTGGCTCTGCAATACACTGCATAGGCAATATTCCCCAAACGCATCTCGGCGATGGCCTGTTCAACATAGCTTTGCATATCATTCGGATGGGGCACAGTGGCATACCACACTTGCCAAAGTTCACCATCTTTAACCGCTTCAATTAATGGCTCAACATGGATGATATCCAAGGGAATTAATTCAACCAGCTCGCCAGATAAGATCCGTTTACTCAGTTTCATTCATTTTTCCTATTACCTGTTACAACGGCACATTTAAGTCAAACACCGCGTAAACAGTCGCGCTAAAAGTGAGTGTTTCCGGTAAATAACGCCCTTCGACTTGTTTTGATGCCGTTCTATATAAACCGTCTTCAAGCATGGCTCGGTTTTGGCCATATTGAAACTGTGGAGCTTGGATTTCACTATTAATGCTGTAAATTTTGCCCAGTGAAGCACTAAATGCCTTCGCGAGTGCTTGTCCTTTTTCGGTGGCATCTTGCACAGCCAGTGCACTGGCTTGTTGCTGATATAACTTCGCTTTGGACGATTTAAACTCGATATGATTGACCTGATCAATCTCAATACTTAACGCAAAATTAATTAGCTCACTGACTTGGTCGATATTGTTGAGTGTTATCTTCAAATTTCGATCCGCACGATATCCCGCCACTCGTTGCTCGCCATTATCTAAATATTGAATAACAGGTGCAGTACTCAATTGCGATGCGGAAACATCTTCACTGGTTAATTTAAAACGCTCGAGTCCAGCTAAAAACTGATTCACTTTTTTATCGATTTCTTGTTTGGCAGCTAAGCTGGTTTTTTGCTGACTTTTCACTTCTAAATTAATCATCGCCAAATCAGGCTTAGCTTTCACTTGGGCTGAGCCACTCACTGATACATGGCGATTATTTGGCAGTGCTGTGTTAGCTAAACTATTGAAGCTAAGTAGCATTAGGCAAATAGCAGTAATTTTTTTCATGTCTGACGTTCCTAAAAAATTTATATGAGTATAAGGATTTGTAGCATAGATGACATCAAATTAGCGCAAGCTGAACAATAATTAATAAATTCTCTTTACTATGAATATAAATTCACTATTATTGCATTTTATTTCATTTGTTATTTAGGTTTTGTGTACATGGTTATCAATGCAGGTCGCACCACAGAGTTAGTTGAGGGATTTCGTCAATCAGCCCCTTATGTGAATGCGCATCGTGGAAAAACATTTGTCTTAATGCTTGGCGGCGAAGCCGTAAACCATGCAGGATACCGTCGAATAATTAATGATATCGCGCTACTCAACAGTTTAGGCATTAAAACCGTACTCGTTTATGGTGCGCGTCCGCAAATTGATAAAACCTTACAGCAAGCCAATATTCAAAGTGAGTTCCACCAAGGGATCCGCATTACCGACGATGAATCTTTCACGTTAATAAAACAAGTAGCTGGGGCCTTACAGCTCGACTTAACCGCACGCCTCTCAACAAGTTTAAGCAATACACCTATGTCTGGTGCGCAGCTCAATGTGGTCAGCGGTAATTTTGTTATAGCGCAACCTTTAGGTGTCGCCGATGGTGTTGATTATTGCCACTCAGGCCGCGTGCGCCGAATTGATGTTGAAGGTATTCGTCGCCAATTAAATAACAGTGGGATCGTGCTACTTGGTCCGATTGCCGCATCGGTCACTGGTGAAAGCTTTAACCTCACAGCTGAGGAAGTCGCCACACAAGTGGCGATTAAATTAAAAGCCGATAAGATGATTGGCTTTTGTGCTGAGAACGGCATTTTAGATAGCGATGGTGACGTTATTCCTGAATTAATGCCCGATGATGCCGAAGCAAAATTAGCTCAGTACCAAGACAAACAAGACGCCTGCACCAGCACAAAAACATTTTTATCTGCCAGTATTGAGGCCTGTCGCCATGGTATTCCTCGTTGTCATTTAGTCAGTTATCATCAAGATGGCGCATTGCTGCAAGAGCTTTTTTCTCGTGAAGGGATTGGTACACAAATCGTGACGCAAAGTGCCGAAGTGCTACGCCGCGCCACAATCAGTGACATTGGCGGAATTTTAGATTTAATTCGCCCTCTGGAAGAACAAGGTTATTTAGTGCGTCGCTCTCGTGAGCAGCTCGAAATAGAAATTGAGCAATTTACCATTATCGAAAAAGAAGGATTAATCATTGGCTGTGCGGCATTAAACACCTTTGATGAAGAGCAAGCTGGTGAATTTGCTTGTTTGGTTGTTCATCCGCAATACCGAGATGCCGATAGAGGCTCTGTGCTACTGTGTAACATCATCGCGCAAGCAAAATCCTTGGGCTACCAAACATTATATGCGTTAACAACTCGCAGTATTCATTGGTTTTTAGAGCACGGTTTTGATTTTGCGTGTGTGGATGATTTACCCGAAAAGAAAAAGTCACTATACAACTATCAGCGCAAGTCTAAAATTTTGGCGCTGCAATTAAGATAAATCGTTATTGATCTTATTTAACACAAAATAGCCGCTGTTCGCGGCTATTTTGTTTTTTCAGCTAAGTTATAGGCTATACCACAACCCTAACCAACCTCTTATTTCATCTTCAATAGTGTCACCGGCTACTTTGACCACACCAAAATTAATCTTCAAATCATTAATTGCGGCAGGGCCTAAATTAAAGCTCACGCGCTCTTGCCATTTCACCCCGTAACTATCAGCAAACTCTTGGCCATTCACTTTATATTGTTGATAGTAAAACCACGGTTCACCCACCTCATAGCTTACCCCTGCAGAGAGGGATTCAAACTCATCACCTGCAACAGAGAAAAATGGCAATTCAGGCGCAATCACATATTCAGCATGCACATCGGCTTTAATTAAGCTCGACTCAAAACCACCTAAACTCAATTGGCTATCCGTGCGCGAACGCTTTTGGTATTCACTGTACATAGGGAAATGCCACGCTTTACCAAATAGCTGCGCTTGGAGGTCATAACCGTGCCAACTTTCTCCATCAATGTCACCTTCGTACACCTTGGCACTCACCGATTGACCAATCGCAAAAGCTTGCCAATCACGCTGCCAACGCTGATCAATCCCAGCTCGTAACCACATGGCATGCCCTTGCTGATAATCACTGTAATTGTATGCAAGGTGACTATTGAGTGTGAATTGGTCATTGCGATATGGGTAACTCATTTGTGTGAATAAACCCGTCGCCTTAACGTGTGCATTGAATGCATCTTGATTTTGATATTGCTTGCTCGAATCCAGATCATAACTAAATAGATGCGCACTTAAATCTACAGGCAATGCGGTGTATTTAATTTCTGCAAACCCGCCAGATAAAGCACTTTTTGTATCAAAAGCGCCCCCAACTTGCCATGTTAATTGGTTGAGAAAATCCCCTCCTTTGAGGCCGATCTGAATTAAAGTCGTTGCAGCACTTGCGTAGTGCTCACCAATACTCAGTGTGATGTTTTGCTCTGTTGGGTCGTAAGGCTTGGTCTCACCTATTTCTTGTTGATAAACCTTGGCAGCAGGCAGAATGTGCGCTTGCGCTTGGCTGGTATCGGCTATAAGTGCTTCAGCTCGCTCAGTTACCTCAACAAATGGCGCATCCTCAGGCAACTTATACAAGTCTGGGCCTTGGGAATTAATCGCCTGATATAAAATGCCTCCCTCTTGCATTGGCATTGGATATGCGGTGACTTGCTGACCTTGAGTCAATTGCACTAAGCGATCGCTCGCAAAATCATAGCGGTAGATATTTGTTTCGCCCGCAACACCTGCAACGTAATAAATACTTTGCCCATCCAGTGACCAAGCTGGGTAGGATAAAAACTGGTAATCTTTTGGCATCGGCACTTGGCTAATACTTTGATTATCTAGATTTTTAACCCACAAAGCCCAGTTTTCGTTTAAGCTTGTTTTTAAATAAGCTAATTTATTTTGATGTACGACAGGAAAGTCATAAACTGTGGCTAAATCTTTGGAGGTTATTTCACTCACTTGCCCTGAAGCTAAGTCAACCTTCACCAACTCTGAATAACCAAACTGTGCCCGCTCTGCATACGCGGTGGTTTTATCTTCTGAAATTGAAAAACGACGCACATTGGCAAATTCAGTGAGCTGCTTGATTTGCCCTGACTGCAAGTCAAAACGAAACAAATCCTGATGGCGCGATGCCAGCTCATTATTGGCTACGCTAAATGCGCCAAACACTAATGTCTCGTTATCAAGCCATTGTGGGGTGACGATGCCTTGTTGGTTAATTTGCTGCAAGGTTTGCTTTTGTTCACGCGCAAACGTGATCGGCGCAACATCGATAATATCGCCTGGGTCATCGGCTAAAATTGCTTGTTGTTTTTTGTTAAATTCTTCAGCTGCTTTTTCGTTATCGGCGGTTGCATAAATAGTTAGTTGGGTATGGCCGTCCGTATCAACGCTGACCATGGCTAGCTTATCCTGCTCAGGAGATAAAGCCGGACTTTGCTGAATATGATCTAAATCGAACCATAAATTGCTGTTTAATTCAGGCTGCAGGTGTTCTTTAGAGAGCGCTTTATGAGTATATTCGGCAACAAAACGACGATACAATTTGTCTGGTGACTGGCCAAACACCCCAGTAAATGCTTGATTAAAATCTCGGCTTTCTACTGCCCGAGTACGTGTCCACACTGCATCAAGTGTCGCTTTATCAAAGTTATCTTCTAACCACTGCAAATAGCGCACTCCCATCAAGTACGCCATTGAACCTGCCATGTATCCGCCATCTACGGCATTTAACTGGCCGTACGAAGGTAACATGCCTTCTTTGGCAAATTGGGTGAGCAGTGCTTCAACATAGTTATCGTGTAAACGGCCGCGGCCGGTCATTTGCGACTCAAGTAACGTTGCGTACCCTTCAGCCGCCCAACGTGGTACTTGCATGCCTTGTGCAACATCATACAAACCCGATACATCTCTTAAGGCTTGCTTCCATTCGCTGCGACTCGGCTGCGCTAAATGGACTAAGTGGATATACTCGTGTAAAGCAAGCAGTTGCTGCCAACCAGAACTATTAGAAATGACTGTATCGGATTGAGGCGGTGATGCATACAGGGCCATGAGAGGGTGATTACTGGCCGGAATAGCAAAACCATTGGCGCGATTGAGCGGATCAAATACAAGTACATCCACTTTTTTATCTAATGCCCTATTTTGCTGCTCAAGCACTTTGCTTCTCACGCTTTCGAGTTCATTTGCCGCTGAGCGCGCCCAAGCTTGATACTCTTGATTAAAGTGGACTTTAAAATTATCTGTTTCTATTGTTTGCCATTGAGTCTGTGCCTGAGCAGTAAAGCTCAGCGCTAAGCTTAGGGCGATAAGGTTTTTTTTCATTATTATCTCGTGATAAAAAGCAATTGAGCTTATGCTAACCAACTAAAAAATCGAGGTAAAAACAAAATGATAAGCGGTAATATAGATTGATAAGCGGTGAGAACTGCTTCATCCTCACCGCGGGTTGGGGCTGTGTTATAAATTAAAATAAGTAACGGACTTTAAGGGTCAGCTGATCTTGATCTCGTTGTTGCCACATGGAGTTGAGTTCACTGAGCCATTCTTTTGAACCGACCTCTTGGTCAAACTGCATCGCGCCTCGGTTATACACCAGATAAATATCTGAATAAGCACCTAAGCGATAACGCAATTTTATTTGGCTAGTAAAACGCTGATCAGTAAAACTATTGTCAATCCCGCTGAGCGGATTAAGGTGGTTTTGGCTAATATCGTAAACCGTTTTGGTATCCGCATCTAAAATCGCCCATTGTACGATCATGCTCAGCTCTAATTTATCGCTCAATAAGCCTGATACATTGATGTAATTATGGAATAAACGACGATCATACTCGGTCACTTGACTTGGCCCTGAGGCAATGACCATTCCATCGCCTTGACGGTAAAAATTATTAAACTTCACACTCCAATTTTCATGAGGCATCCACGTCATATCAACCGCATATTGTTGCGCCAAGCCATCAATCCCTTCTTGATCTAAGCGAAAGCTTGCAGCCCAGCTAAACGAGCCCGTGTACGGACTGCCATAAAAAAACCAACTCCTCAATAAATCTCGGTTTTCATAGCGGCCTTGCCCTGCCCCGATTAAGTCATCCCAACCGGAGGTTTGATAATCAAAAGCGGTATCAAAAGATGAGCCGTTATCTAAAATAAACGATGCCCAATACGATTGTGTGGCAGGCAACTTCAAGCCCTTGTCATTACTTTCATAGTTAAGCTGAAAGTTATGTTGAATACGGTTTATAAAACCACTGTCATAGTTGACCGATTGGCTGTAATACAACTCATTAAAGCGCCAATTATTGCGCTGACGATACCCTAAATCGTTATTATCAAACTGGTCGTCCAAACGTAAAAATCGCCCTTTTAAACTCGTATTCGCATCAAATTGATAGTTGATATTGGCACTAAAACCATAACCCTGCGTTTGCTGATTGCGCTCAGATACATCCGATCCTAAAAGAGCTGTTTGCCATGACCACGTCTCACTTTGATATTGGCTATCCCACGCTGCGGTTTTGGCTTGGCGGTCTAACCAAGGGCGATCTGTCTGAGTGAGTAATAAACCGCTTTGCCAATTATTTTCACGATAACGGGCGCGCCCAACATAAAAGTCTTTGCCAGCATCGGAGTCAAGGCTATCTTCAAGGGCTGCAAACCCAGCAAACTGCCAACTTTCGCCTTGATGGACAAAGCGCATGGCCGCATCAATCGGTGTGATCACCTTTTGACCATCATCACTCCCAGCTCCTATGCGCCGAGTATGGATGAGTTTAGTGTTTTGCTCTGCATTGACATTCATCACCCCAATATCCTGAGTAAAGAAAGGACGTTTATCGGTGACTAGGGTTTCAACCGTGGAATAATTTAAATCCAGTTCATCGCTATCAACTTGACCAAAGTCCGGATTGACCGCCACGCTGAGTTTTTGATGATGATCGGGCTTGTAAACTAAATCAAAGCCTAGGTCTGTTTGATTATTATCTCCCACAAAATCATGCTGATGTGTGATGTACGGCACGATTCCCCATTGTTGTTTTTTAGGAATGTTCGCAGCAATTTTCGGCATATTTAAGTAAAAATCGCTGTTGCCGGTTGTTTGCGGTTGTGAACCATAAATATGATTGGAAGCCAGTTCATAAAGCTGTAACGACACGCCCACTTCGGCCAAACCACGTTCATTTAAGTTGGGCTTAAATGAGACTGAGTGCCAAGGAATAAACACTTCTGAGCTCCAGTAATCTGCATGTTCGAAAAAGGCCGATTGCCAAATACCATCCCAATCATAATCACTGCTCAATTGAGGGGTCAGCACTGCATCTTGTATCCCTCCTCCCAATGTCACAGCAAAAATATATGCACCACTCCCATCACCAGAAAAATCGATCACAAAACGATTAAAATCAGCCTGCATGAAAGCATCTTGTAAGTTGTATTGTTTCTTACGCTTACCGTGTTTTTGCCAATTTTTAAATCCGATATACAGCCCTTCTTCTGTTGCAAGCGCACGCCCCTCAACTTTACTCTGAGTTTGCGTAAGCGTTGCAGGCACAACCTGATAGAAATCTTGATAAATTGTCGCCGTTTGCCACTGTGGTTCATCGAGTTTACCGTCGATAATTATCTCATTAGCCAACGCCGACTGCCCGCTGACTAAAGCAAGCACAACTAAGCCTGTTCGCATAATTTTTCACCCCTTAAAAACTTTCCTGTATCAGAGCAAATAACAACGCAAAAAAAGCTGATGGTTTCCTGAATAATACTGAGTAAAGACTTATAAACATTGACTTTAAGATGAATCACGGTATTTTTGGCGAACAATGGAGAACAGGTGTGATATGACGACAAACAATAATTTAGAACACACTCAGTCACTCGCCAAAGCGGGGCTGCCACAGTTTCAATTTGGTGACTTTACCTTCGATTTGGGCCAAGATGAGCTTAAGCAAAACCAAAGCCTCACCATCACTAAATTAGAACCGCAAGTGTCGCAACTCTTGCACCTGTTTGTTACTCACCCAGGCGAGGTGTTAAGTAAAACGTATTTACAAGAAACCCTCTGGCCAAATACAATCGTAGAACAAAATAGTCTGTATCAACTTCTGACTAAAATTCGCCGCTTATTAAACGACTCAAGTCGCTCGCCGAAATACATTAAAACGCTGCCTAAAAAAGGATATTGCTTTATTGCAACTGTCAGTTTGGTAGTCGAAGAAACCAAACCCCAAGCACACACAGAAGACCGTGCTCTATTGCCTTCAACAGCGCCAAATTATCTCTGGTTATGGTTAGTGCCAGCGCTTATCGTCTGCTTTAGTGCCTATGCTTTTTTCAGTCGCTATGATGGCGAGCCACCAGTTCCCCACTATGAGCTACAAGATGTAAGTTATGATTTAGGCCTCGAATCTGATGTCGATGTGCACATCACTGAAGATCTCATCGCGTATGTAAAAGACATATACAGCCTGCAAATAGCAAACAAACAAGGCGAGGTATTACATCAGCTTGATTCACCTTATCGAGTTGCATTTCCAACCTGGCAACGTTCGGGCAGTCTGTTAGCGTATTGGCGCTATAAAGAAGATCAGTGCGAGTTGTTTATAATGACTCCTCAAGGCGCGCAAAATCATCAAGCGCCTTCTATCGCGTGTGAATCTGCGATTCGCCCTGTGTGGAAAAATACCGATGAGTTAGTATTAAGTGTGTGGCAAAAAGGCCAACTCATCCCTTATCTTTATCGAATAAGCCAACAAGATTTCGTCAAGCTGCCACTCGCAATTCCGCGCCAGTCACTTTACAAAGGAGCGGTAAAAGCCTGGAATAGTGATGTATTTTACTTACTCAATCACGCCAACCATACCAGCAGCTTAATCAAGCTAAACGGTGAGCGCGTAATGAATTGGGGCTTTCCTGTCTGGCTTGCGGCCTATAATCCGCACACTCAAGCGATTATTAGCAATGACAGTAGCCAGCGCCATGCATTAGTCGCCACTCATGTCGATGGTCGTCAATATGAAGTATTTCAAACAGCGCAAGGTCTCTTTACCAATGTCTCGATTGACCAAGATGGCGATATTTATACGGCCATTGAAAGCTGGCAGGTGAATATTCGAGACAAAGATCAGCTGCCTATTTTCTCGACATCGAGTATCGACTATCTGCCAGTGAGCAATCGTCTTGGGGAAACCGCTTTTATGTCACGGCGCAGTGGAGTGTGCGAAGTCTATTTACATGCCGATGATCAAGTAGTACGACTGTCGCATCATAAAGGTTATGAATATGTGCAATTTCTTGAATGGCGACCTGATTTATCCATGCTGTTATCTAACCGCGACTTAGATTTAGCCCTCTACGATAGACAAGGGCAAGTGCTGCAATTTACCACCGAACTAAACGAAAAAATTCGCAATATTGGTTGGTTTAATAACGACACTGTCTTTGCATTTGATGGCCACCAGCTGCACTTTTATAACTTACAAGGTCACCTGACTCACTCACAAACCCTAGATGCACAATTGGTGTATTTTGATGTTGCTGCAAAGCGTTGGTTAGTATTGAAAAATCGCATCTTGTATAGCCATGATGCATTAGAAAATTCAGGTATTAAACTGGCTGAATTATCCAACCAACAAAGTAACTTGTTGCATAATATACGGCTTAAAAACAACACTTTGTATTGGCAATCATCGTGGTCAAAACAAGATTACATTTGGCGTTTACCACTCATCGAGCAAAGCCAAGTCGAAATGGTGAAACAAGGTAATCTGATTTGGCATTTTGATATCAGCCCATACGAAGAGCTCACCATTGCAAAAATGGAAGCACTCGAAGGCGATATCAAACGCTTAGCGGTTGTCACCGCCCCTTAAGACATAAAAAAACCTTCATCAGTATGAAGGTTTTTTTCTATCTAACAGAGGATCAAAGCCAGTAAATAATCGTGCTCAGACTGTGACTTTGTCCGGGTTCGAGTACGACTTTATCTTCCATCACATTGCCAGCTTCTAAACACAGCATGGTTTTATATTCTTCATCTTGGAAGTTAGAGAGGCGCTTTGCTTTATCAATCCAAGGGTTCCATAACACACACGACGTAGAGTGTTCTCGGCCCACTGCAATCGTGCCTTCAGGCGTGCGAATATGCTGCATTGGCGCGGCTTGGGTATAAACCATGTCTGTTTCACGGGCGAAACTGACAACCTCATTTTGCTCAAAAGGCCCTTCGGCGAATTCAATAAATTGTGAGCCTTGTAAGCCATCAACTTGCGTTGCTGTAATGTCTGATGTTGGGAAATAAGTGTGCAATGCTTGGGTTAATTCAATGGTCGAGTCACCGACGTTAGTGTTCGTTAGCGTGACCTTAAGTGTGGTTGATAAATGAAACACCACTTTCAACTCAGTGCTATGTGGCCAATAGGTTTTATCAACTGAGCGCATAGGTAAAGACAAGCTAACTTCGATATGATCATCATGCTCGTTCACTTCTTCAGCTCGCCACAAGCTCGTACGAGCCACACCATGAATTGGCCAACCTTCATGCTGGCTAACACCAAACCAAGGCCAACAAATTGGGATCCCGCCACGGAGCCCTTTGCCTTGCTGATAATCTTCATCTTCAGACATCCAGATTAATGGAGCCTGATCTTTTGGGGTAAACGATGCTAACTGCGCACCTTGTAAAAAAATTGTCGCGCTACAGAGCGCACTTTCTATCGCTAAATATTCAAGACCAGTGTCGGTTTGTTGGATTGTAACAGAGGGAGATAATTGCATAAGGCATCCTATAAATAATGAGTCGACTTAATACCAATACTTAATTTTGATTGTGCCGTTTAGCACCCTTTACGACAAGCTTTAGATCACACAGTGATTTTTATTCATGTTCATTGGACGTTACAGCATCGAAATATTCATTTTTTCTGCCAGCATTTCGAGCGCTTGTAGCCCAGCGACTGAATTCCCATATTCATTAAGTGCCGGAGACCACACACATACCGTAAATTGACCCGGCACGATGCCAATAATCCCCCCTCCCACTCCAGACTTACCCGGGATCCCGACCCGAAAAGCAAAATCACCTGCGGCATCATATAAACCACTGGTAAAAAGCAACGAGTTCATTTGCTGAGTTTGCTTGGCACTGAGCATCCGGCGGCCACTTTGCACACATACCCCTTGATGGGCCAAATAGCTAAATGTTTTTGCCAATTCCATACCGGTCATTTCAATGGCGCAATAACTAAAATACGCTTTTAATACTTGATCAACATCACAGTTAAAATTATTAAAAGACTTCATTAAGTGCGCCATAGCGGCATTGCGGTGACGATGTAAATATTCAGAATCAGCGACTTTTTTATTAATCAGTATTTTTTCGTTTCCCGCTAATAAACGAGCCGTTTCAAGCATTTGATACACAGGGGCAGACACTCGACCCACTAGCGCATCACACACCACCAAAGCACCTGCATTGATAAAGGGGTTTCGCGGAATGCCTTTTTCAAACTCCAATTGCGCCAATGAGTTAAACGCCGTGCCTGAAGGCTCTTTACCTACACGTTGCCACAAATCATCACCGTGATGACGCAATGCCAAAGTTAACGTTAAAACCTTTGAGACTGATTGAATTGAGAAGCGCGCTTGGTCATCGCCCGAACTGTAAGTTTGTCCATCGACGGTGTGCACGGCTATCGAAAATTGATCGGCGGCCACTTCAGCTAATGCAGGAATATAGTTTGCCACTTTGCCTTGACCAAAGAACTGGCGAGCTTGCACATTAATGGAGTCGAGAATGTGTTGAATATCTTGCATTATTTAGGCCGATCCACAGAATAAAAGAGGGGTTAGAGTAGCAAGTTTGCAGGCCAAGTGGGAGTAGATAGTATTTAAAATTAACTCTCAGAGTCTGCATGGTTGTCCGGCAAATGCAAAGGCATACGCATTTTTACCTCAATGCCAGTTCCTTGGGAAGAATAACAACGAATGTCACCTTTAAATAACTGCGTTATTAAGTTAAATACAATATGCATTCCTAACCCGCTGCCACCTTGGCTACGCTTCGAAGTGACAAAAGGCGTAAACACTTGGTCAACCATCGAAGCCGACATACCGTGACCATTATCAAAGTAATCAAAACAGATCATCTCATCTAGTACACTCACCTCTATGCGAATACTGCCTTGATCTAGGCCTTCAAACCCATGAATAATCGAGTTATTAATCAAATTTGTACATATTTGATGTAAAGCACCAGGGTAAGTGGTAAACAATAAATTGTCAGGGCCATTAATTTGAATGTGTATATCTTTCTTATTCCATAACGGCTTAAGAGAATACACAACATCATGCAGATATTCTGTCAGATTAATTTCACGCACACTTTCCGAGCTTTGATCAACGGCAACTTGCTTAAAACTAGAGATCAATTGATTGGCCCGCTCAAGATTTTTCATTATCAGTTCATAGCCATTCCCTTGCATGTCAATCGACTGCTCTAAATCGGACTGCTTTAAGGCTTTGCTTTCTAATTTTGTTTTTAAACTCGCCAAGCAATCTTGATTGTAAGAAATTGCCGTAATGGCGATACCCAAAGGGGTATTGATTTCATGAGCCACGCCAGCTACTAACCCACCTAATGAGGCCATTTTCTCACTTTGAATCAGTTCTTCTTGAGTATCCTTAAGCTGCAGCATTGCTTGTTCAAGTTTTAAGTTTTTACGCGAAATCTCCTCTGTACGAGCGGCTACTTTGGCTTCAAGTTTATCGTTTAATTCTTGCAGATTGCTCTCATGAATTTTCAATTGATTGATATCTTTGAGGGCTCCAACAACTCGCAGTGGTTTATTCTGCGAATCGCGTTCAATGACACGCCCTTTATCCATCACCCAAATCCAATTACCAAAAAAGTCTTTAACTCTTATCGCCACCTCATAATCATCGCTTTGATTGTCTATACAACGTTGTACATCTTCAATTAGCTGAGCTCTATCATTTGGGTGCGCAAACTCACTAAAAGTCGATATTTCAAAGGTATCGGTTTGATCTCCGTAATCAATTCGTGATGTCACACAATAACGATGAATTTGATTTGTGGTCACATCCCAATCCCATAGCTCATCCCCACTGGCCCACAGCGATAACTCTAAACGCTGCTTCAACTCAGCCATCACCCTGTTGTCTGCCACCACCTTGCGATATGCTTTTTGCCGACTGACGAAAAATACACTCACAGCCATTAGTACTGAGACAAAATAAAAAAACTTACTAATGTTGTTCCACCACCAAGGAGCCTGTAAGTGGATAGAGAGTGTATGAATATCTGATTGGTTGCCAAACTGATCAATCGCATAAGCTTCAACTTGGTAATTACCCGGAGATAATTTCAATAGGTTAACTTGACGACTCCCTTGCTCCATCTGCAACCATGTATCGGATAGACCATTCACCCGATAAAAATAAGCTAACTGCCGCGTCGCAGAAAATGTCAAAGATGCATACTTAAATGACATAATATCCTCAAAGTAATCAAGTTTAATTGATGTCACTTGGTCAGCTGGATGATTGATAATTACATGCTCATCAGATGGTGAAACGCTTTGACCCAGAATTGAAATATCAGTCAACACCAGATTTGCAGGCGAGAGATCCGGCGAAATATCTTGAGGATAAAACTGGTTAAAACCTTTTGAACCGCCAATAAATACTCGACCATTTTCAGATAACCATGCTGCCCCAAAGTTAAATTCCAAACCTTGCGCACCATCGCTGGGTACATAATTTTCATAACTAAAATCACCGGTATTAATGCGAATTAACCCACCACTTGTTCCTAACCAAACACTCTTATTATTGTCATAAACTAGCGACCAAACTGCATCGTTCTTCAATCCATCCTTACGATTAAACACTCGGCTCACTTTAAAATCTTGACTAATCAAGTTTACTCCGACTTCACTTGATGCCCAAATGCGCTGTTGATCATCCATCGTCAGCATTAAAATTAGGTTTGAGACAAGTCCATCTTCTGACGTAAGCCGCTTTAGCTGCTGATCTTTAAATTGATAAATACCTTCGCCTAACGTCCCAAGCCACAGCACCTTATCGCGTACTAGCATATCGGTTACTTGATCAGGTGATGCCTGCTCAGACGAAAAAAAAGGGATCAAGGTTTGTGATTGTGGGTCAAATTGCAATACGCTATGGCTATGAGAACTAAGTAAAACTCGCCCATCAAATAACGCAACACGGTTAAAATCGAGACTTGGGGCGTTTCCTAATCGAGAGGAATACAAGGAGACTTCTTGAGTATTTAAGTTAAACGATACAACACCATCACCTCGAGTGGTAAACCACATGGTTTGTTTATCTAAAATCAGTGAGGAGACAAATGAATGGCTAAACGCTGCTAATTGTGGAAATAACGCTTCAGCCTTGGTAAAGCCATTTCCATCGTATACATAAATCCCACGAGTAGTCGCGACCCATAGGCGATTAAAGGAGTCATCAGCAAAGCCTCTCACATCAGGAATAGTCAGCGGGCTATGCTGGTATTGAAATTGGCTAATATAACCTAATTTATTAACTCGAGAAGTCAGCAGGTTTATCCCTCCCGACTCTGTGCCTATCCAGAAGTTGTCGCGTTCATCAAATGCCAGCGACAGCACCATATTATCTGCCAAACTATCAAGAACCAAGGCGTTATGCTGATACTGCATTTTGCGCTGACCCTGAGTATCGATCGCCAGCACACCTTCATTCGATCCAACCCAAATCCAATTGTTGTGAAAGACCATAGTGTGAATTGTATTACTTTCGCGCTCTGTATGATCTCTCAACCACACTCTGTTAAATGGCGCTGTATTTTCGTACATTTCGAGCACACCATCTTGGCGACCTAATACAAGATCATCTTTAAGCAATAAAATTTCCGTCGTTGCAGCCTCAGTAACTTTAGTGACTGTGTGCTTGGTTAAATCAACCACCTCCACACCATCGAAACTGGCAACATACAATTGCTGCCCCTTGAATGCTAAACCATTCACTTTACCTTTTCGCGTCAAAGGTAAAGGCATAACTTGATTTTTATCGGGGTGTAAATGATAAACGCCGTCACTTTGTGTGCCGACAAAAACTTGCTCTGTGTCGCACGCCAAACTCGTTACTTGGTCAGAAGGGATATCGGCATTAAATTGTTGAAGGTAAGAGCTAAAAATACCGCGATTGAAATCATAAAAACTTAAGCCGGTGCTCGTTCCAATCCAAAGTCCGACATTTTTGATTAAACAAAAATCATTTATAAAGTTTCCCGCTAATGCATTTTCTTTTTGAGGCGTAGCAAAAAACTGTTTGAATTCATAACCATCAAATCGATTCAGCCCAGCTTGAGTGCCTAGCCAAATAAATCCCTTTTGATCTTGGATCACTGCCGTCACCGAGGCTTGAGACAAACCTTGCTCCTGACCAAAATTCACCATAGTTTGATGAACCTCAGAAAATTCAGGCAACGCAGCCATCACTTGAATGCTAAAAAATAAAGCGATAATGAATTGTAATTTCAATGTATTATTTGCAGCAAATGGAGTAATTCACTAACTATAGTCGAGATTTTAAACCGTAACCAAAATACACATTGTGGCAATATACACGCAGTCAACCAATCAAAAAACCAACCGTGGTGAAGCTCTGCCATATCAATTCAGAGCATAAAAATAAGTTTTTTCTACGAGTGCATACCATAATTTGAACAAATCAAAGGTGGCTTAGCTGAAAAGTTGGGGGTGGCGGTTGATGTAAAACAAACCAAAACCAAACTTGATATCCATATCGCTGACTATAATATTTTTTATAGCTTTAATGGCCCAGCACTTGCCCTAAGTTATCGCTTTTAGGTACTTCAAAAATATAAAGCGACTTGATGCCGCTTTATATTTTCTCGAATAATTGCATGACTTTGTTATGGCAATATTGACTGAGACAACTTTCATTAAAAAATGATAAGCCCGCCACCGCAATACTTAAAACCCCATAAAAAGATCCTAAAGCCAGTTGATGCTGAACAAAACTATCCAGAGCTAAAAAAGCAATTAACAATACTAATAGATAATAACAATTCAAAGGTTTTTGCATTTCGCCTCCTCTTCATCACTGTGACTTAGAAACTAAGCCATCATTGCTTTAATCACATAATACAAGCGCGTAACCCAGAGGGCGGGATTTAATGACTAAAGGCTATATAACCTGAGTTCTGGATAAAAAATCTATCTCAAGTGGTCATTTTCAACGATTACGACGCCAATAACCTCTTAGCCTCAGCTGCTGTGATATAAAAAAGGGGCGAACATTGAAGGGCAATCAACCTAAACCCAAAACGCTTGGGAACCGGAACTCATGAAGGGAAGTAACAATCACCTCTAAAAGCTGAGTCACTTTTTAAAAGAAACCCAGCACTCTTTTTAGCTCACTATAAAGAAATTGATTTAACTGCAAGTTTCGCCTTTCCACCTTGCTCATCAGTTAAAGAAGGCACTAAATAAACAGCAGAAATATTCGCCAAATTGAGGCCTTTATCTTGTGAAGTATCAGGAGTCCATGTTGGGCGTTTAAATTGCTCAAATGTTAACGTGTGGCTTTGCCATTCAAGTGCTTTTGGCAATAAAGCTTGATAATGGGCATAGCTTTTGTCCCCATCTTTACCATAATCAGACTGCGACAACTTAACAATTAACGGTTGGTCACTTTGATAGTGGATTTCGATTGATTTGGATGTGCTGAGATCGCCTTTAGGTAGCGTATAAATGAGCTCAACCCATGAGTTATTTTGCTTATCAACACGCGGAACACGCTCAAAATCAATTGCTATGGCTTCATTTTGTAGACTATGAAAATGTGCTTTGCTGCCATGAGGATCTGTCGCATAGCTCCAATCATTAATATTCAACGCGGCATGCCCATAACTTGCTGCACTGCATAATGTAAGCCCTGCCAAGAAAAGTGTTTTTAATGCCATTACTCAGTCCTTTTTATTGGTTTTCCACACCTTAACACGATTTATAGGGCACTAGAATCTACTTTTCTTCTCTGGCAATAACAAAAAAACCCGCTAAATCGCGGGTTTGAATACTTCAGAAATTTTTACAATTAACGCTTTGCTGTCGCTGTCAAAAAATCGGTTTTATCTTGATAGCGCGCCAACTTAGCAGAGATAACATCAGCGCCATGCATCGCAGCAAAATCTTTAATATTGATACCATTACAAGCTACACTCTTGCCGATAAAACGAATGCTTTGCTGGCTTTGACGAACAGCACGATGAAACTTAGCATTGTTTCCTGATGCTGCAGCAACACATAGTTGCGTTTCAATGCTGTCATTTGTTCCCGTGATATTTGCGGCATGTGCCCCCATTGAAAAGCTGGCAGCTGCGATAGCTAATACGGCGATAGTTACTTTTTTCATATTCATTCCCTCGGTTTAAAAAATACTTATGTTTTAAAGTGTTGAAGCATTGTGCTTCGTTGTTGAGGTAAGAATAGGCCAGCTTTTTTGTTTGGTTTTAACTTAAATGAGTAACGGTTTATTTTGGTGATTGAGGGTCATATCGAGTGATAAAGCAGCGTTGTAATCTGTAATTTTCGATTCAATTCAATGCCAGCTCTATTTATGGTGGCTATAACCCACCCGCTAAATCTAAAAAGCTACCGGTAGAAAAAGACGCTTTGTCACTGGCCAACCAAAAAATCGCTTGTGCTACTTCTTCAGGTTGTCCACCACGCTGCATAGGAATGGCCGTTTTTAACCTATCTACTCGATGCTCTTCACCACCATCGGCATGCATTTGCGTATAAATCAGTCCGGGTCTGACACAATTGACGCGGATCCCTTCATTGGCGACTTCCAATGACAATCCCTTAGTTAAAGTATCAATCGCTCCTTTAGAAGCAGCATAATCAATATACTCATTCGCAGAGCCTGTGCGCGCCGCTCCGGATGACACATTCACTATCGCGCCACCTTGACCGCCCAACTGCGTCGACATGCGTTTCACCGCTTCGCGACAACATAAAAAATAACTGGTCACATTGGTGCTCAACAGCTCATTGATGCGATCAGCATTCATATCAATTAAACGTGATTGCGGCTTTAAAATACCAGCATTATTCACCAACACAGACAAACGGCCATCGAGCTGATCGATTTGAGCAAATAAGCGCTCAACTTGCTGCTCTTGCGCGACATCCGCTTGCATCAGCACACATTTCCCTCCTTGTGCATGGATCTGCGTTGCTGTTGCTTCTGCTGCAAGGTGATAACTTTTATAGTTAATTACAACCAAAAAACCTTGTGACGCAAACAACTGAGCGGTTGCCGCCCCAATACCACGACCTGCTCCGGTAATGAGGGCTATATTTTGTTTTTCGTTAGACATAATAAGGACCTAATGACTGCGCGGCATTACAACCAGCTACGCTGAGTGGATTCGGTATGATAGAGCGCCAAATTAATAAAATTAGTCACTAAACAATTAGGTAAATAGGGGATGCGTAAACGACCACTGGCCAGCTGAATAGTTAAAGTACTCAGCCCAGCTTTGCGCATCATGGGAGTTTGTGTTTTTTGTATTTGCTGTACTTTATAGATAGAAAAAATCGTCACGGTGTGGCCAATGAACCCCGTTCTGACACATACCTTCTCACCATCGCTATAAAAACCATATCGCTTATATCGCATAATACAAAGCGCAAAACCTAGCAATAACACCACTGCACTTTGCCACCACAGCATCTGATTAAACAATAAATACACCAAGGCATTCGCGCCCAGTAGAGGTAAAACACAAAATAACACAAAATTCTTGCGCCAAAAATTGCTATGAATGGCCGCAAAAGGGATAGCGCTTGGCAAACACTCTTGCCCAAAGAACGATAACACTTGTTTAATTTGCCCTTTTCTAAGCGCCGGAATAATCAGGCTCTGCCCTTTTTTTGCTGCTGGGTTTTGGCTATTTTCGACTTGTTTACACGTGACTACAAAGCGGCGTAATATTAATCCAATCCAATTTTGCTTTATTTCTATCGCCTGAATTTTTGAGGTACTCACCGACATCTGATGGCGCTCTAACAAGCCCGAAACTCGTTTGATTTTGGCGCCCTGAACAAATAATTGGTAATTATAAAAACGAAGCACTGCACCTAATACCGATGCACTGATAAACAACACAATCATGCATACCAGTACAGTCACCACCGCGACAACAGAGGCGCCCTGTTCGGAGCCAATAATCGGCATTAAGAGCGCCATTAATGGCTCTACAAACCTTGCTTTACTGAACGAGACAATATGCTCAATAAAAGGCGCAAAACCCGCTAACACCAGCAGCATCATTGAAGACATCAAACCAAATTTAGCAACCTCAACATTGCTTAAGCTAAATGTAGGCTGAGCCTCAGCCTGATGATTGCTTAGTTCACTTTCTTCTGGTGTTAAGTCACTCTCACTGACTTGATGTTGCTGTTTATAATTGAAAATTGTCTCTCGCATGGTTTGCCCAGCATCACTCACTATCCCTGGTAAACCCACTTCTTGCCCAGCCGAGCCTGCCGCATCAAAGGTACAATTGACTAAATTAAATGGCCCAAAATAAAAAGGGACAGCAATATTCACATTCTGAATTTTGGCAAAGTTCAAGGTGATCCGCTCTTTCTTGACCACCCCTTTACGTAAAATGACTTCATGATCGGTCACTTTAAATCGAAAATTAAGATAATACAGGACAGAATAACTAACGAGCCCAACCGCAAACACTCCGAGCGCAACACTACCCCAAAACAACTTGTTATCGACTTGAGTGACAAAAATAACCACGACTGGCGCTAAATTCAGCAAGCCGTCTTTGACAAAGCGCACCACAAAGTGCAACACAAAATACAGCAATGATAAAGGCGAAAGCTTTTGCCAAGTTTGCGCTTGAGCCTTAACGTTTAAGCACTCATTCATCGCTGGCACCTTGCTCTTTTTTCAAAATAAACTGCCTAATTTTGCTTGCTCGCTCCACATTCAGGCCATTTATTTCTAAATCAGCTCCCATACCTCCAGCGGTAAACAGCTTTAAACTCGCCAGTGTGAGTTTACGCTCAAAAGGATTACGGTGGGTTTCGATATGTTGAACACGATTAAAGGGCACGATAATAGTTTTTTGCCAAAACACACCTTTTCTGAGCAAAAAGTCATGCTCACGCAATGCGATTCCTGTTTTTTTCACCGCTGCAACAATGAAGAAAAATACACTCACATTCACAATCACGGTAATAACTGTTACAAGCAGTGCGATATCCTTAGGAACATCAGATAGAAGCCATAACAATAGGCATACTCCAATTGAAAAAGGCAATAGAAAAACAAATGTACTGAGCAAGTGTTCACGAGTGGCGTTATCATCTAATGGACTAAATTGCACATCTTCAAGGTGTGGTAAAGTCTCTAATGCGACTGAAGAGTTTGAAAACATTTGAGCCCCTTTTTTATTTTTAGTTTACTTAATTGAATTTTTACACTTAAGCGCTCACGCGTCCATACAACTGGTCACAAAGACCACTTACAATTAAGTCGATTAGTTGCTTGGACTTTGGGCGTGTAATACTCGAAGTTGAAATTGTTGCTCTAAATAACTTTCTTGTAATGCTTGTGGCCACAACCCTTTTGTCACGCCTTGAGTGCGCGCAATCTCGCCAATACGCCCTGGATTAAATGGCAGTATTTCATCGCTCACAAAGGTTGCGATCTCATTTTGGTAAGCATCAAGCGGCGAGATAATCTGCCACCCTTTTTGTTTAAGTGCAGTGATTAAATCACCGATAAACAGCGCAGTGATATCCATTTCATGCAGTAACAAAGTATGTTTTGGAGAATGACCCAATACGTTAACAGCAAGCGCATCATAGGCTTCGATACTCTGCATCATCATATCAACATAAAATCGGCTCATTCGTGTTAAATCAACGATATGGCCTGCTTTGATTGCGTTTTGAAATTGATTTTCAATGTACCAATCGTACGTATTCACCGTGACATAACCATTACGATAGCCATGATCAGCTAGTACTTTACGCATTACATCACGCTTTTCTAAGCTATTACCTTCACGTAAATACGGGAAACGAAATAACTTTATCATAGTGCTAAACGACGCTAAAGCACGGTCTGCTTGCTCAAAACTTTCAATATACTGTGCTAACGTAACTGTATTAAAGTCTGGATGGTCGTGGGTATGATTGGCGATAAGGTGGCCTGCGTCACCATATGCCTTTAAACGTGCCAATCCTTCGCCATGCAAATGTTCGCTAACACTAAAAAAAACCACCTGATGAACATGATGTTCTTTTAAAGCTGATAGCAGCATTTTAGCTCGGGTAGGCCCATCCAAATAACCACCCGCAGCACGGGGCGAATCATCAAGCGTCAACGCAATCTGCTTATGAGGTATGCAGTGCACCGAAAAGCACATTAAAATGAATAAGGCACAAAGCAGTAATTTCATGGTAGTCAGCCAAATATTGAGGAGTTAAACAAGGTTATCAAAACAGGAAAAAAGAATGAGGCTGAAGTCTCAGTATAAAGCGCATTTAAACCGACATTTCTGTAGTTATATCAGCAACATTCAGACAATAACCCAGACCTTAAACTTTTTAAACTGTCGCAAGCATGATGTCACAAAGTAAAAGGTGTGCCGATAAAAAACAAGTACTTAATCTATCCAGGTGACAGGTGGCAAACATTCAAAACCCGGCTTAGCAAAAAAATATCCTTGTAATAATGCCACGCCAGCCTCTTTAAGCCAGCGCATTTCAGCTTCAGTTTCAATGCCTTCAGCTAAGGGGATAATATTTAAATCGCGAAAGATATTTAAGCAGTTTCTTACAATTGACTGGCGGATTCGATCACTATCGATGTTTCTAATCAACTCCATATCCAGTTTAATAATATTGGTTTGAAAATTAGCCAGTAAATCAAGTCCTGAATAACCGGCACCAAAATCATCAATCGCAGTTTGAAAGCCGAGATCACGGTAATATTGCACTATCCTTTTGACGTGATCACTGTCGACAATTTTTTCGAGTTCGGTAAATTCAAACATGATTTTATCTGTGGGAAACTGGTATTTTTTTGCCGCCATTAATGTCGTTTTAATGCAGCGCTCTGGTTGATAAACTGCATTAGGTAAAAAGTTAATACTCAACATCGAATCGAGCTTTAACTCTGCAGCAAGCGCAATAGCCTTAATTCGGCATTGCTGATCAAAGCGATAACGGTTGCTATCATTAACCTGCTCAATGACCGAAAACGCCGATTCATTATTCAAGCCCCTTACTAATGCCTCATAACCAAAAATGGTCTGTGTTTGGCAATTAACTATCGGTTGAAATGCCATCGTAAAATCAAACCCCAGTGCTTCAGCGTTGACACACTGACTGCACCCACCATCACTTAATATGGGTAACTCACCTTGCATTTTGTTATTCCTATTAGCAAACCTGCTTTAAATCTAGTTCAAAGCAGCTATTACACAAGACAAAGGTCATCCCACGATACATCGAGGTTACTTAAAGAGAAGTGCAGGCTTTATTAAATCCAAGGCTGGGATGAAAGGTGAATACTGCTGAGTAAATTGTCCTTGTTTAGAGTGAATGACCGGAAATTCAAACAAACTTTCCGCATATGTCTGTTGCGTTGTTTCAGTTAAAAGGAACTGCACAAATCGATTTGCGCTTTCTACATTCGGTGAATGGCGCGTAATGGCAACCGTGGTGGTCGAAACCGGCGTACTGCCCTGTGATGTCTTTAACCAATGAAGCGTTAATTGCGATGTAACTTTTTGGTCCTTTTTGTTATCAGATGCTTTTAACATTTCAAAATAATAATGATTGGCGAATGCAAACTGGCATTTTCCTTGTGCCAAGGCTTTTAATTGATCGCGATCGCCTCCTGATGGGCGTTTTGCCAATAAAGAATCTTTGCTTTGCAGCCAAGCGATATCGTCTGCATTTTGTGTTGCTTTTAATGTGCGGATCAACGTGGTGTTATAACTATGTTGCCAATCTCTAATACAAAGTTGCCCTTGATACATTGGCTTACTTAATTGCGAAAAAGACTGCGGAATAGGCAAACGCGTATCTGCGCTAGAAAACAGCGCTCGACCACGAATCGACACACTCACCCAATAGCGCTGCTGATCGTATAAATCAGGATTAAGCTCAGTGAGTTGTTCAAAATATTCAAAAGGCTGCAACAAATCATGAGCATGATTCAACTGTGCTAAATCAGAAGTCAACAACACATCAGCATGACTACGCACGCCATCTTCGGCTAAACGGGACAATAAATAATGCGACTTTCCATGAACAACATTCACTCGAATACCTGTTTGTTGTTCGAATGCCGACACGACCGGAGCAATAATTTCCTGCTGTCGGAATGAATAAATGTTTAATTCTTGTTCCTGTTTGCTCAATGCTTCAGCAGTTGGTAGCAAAAAGAGGAATATAAAAGATAAATGGCTTTTCTTCATTGCAAATAATAATTATTATCAATTGCAACTAGCATACTGATGAAATTGAATAAGTCTAGATCATGAGCGTATTTTATTTAAAAATGAAAAAGTTTGGCTTAGCAATTGGATGCTACTTTAGTTTTTGTGTCATTGTCATTTACAGTGCACATCGCCTTAACAGTTACTATCAACAAGTTGAGCAACACACGTTAAACAACCAATTGGCCGCCCATGCGCAAGTGTTTCAAAGCACATTAGAACATGCAGCGAATCAGCTCTATGCCTTTGACAGTTATCTGATTGGAAAAGAAGTGCAATCCAAGACCAGTCGGGAATTTAATCAATTAGCCGAACCCTACTTGCATGGGCTGAATTTTGACGCCAGCTTCGAAAAATTATTCGTATTTACTCATACGCAGATCCCCCAAGTCACCGAACTTGCCCAGCAAGGTGGGCATTTTGACTTTCGATTATCATTGCCTAAGCACCTCAATAGCCCGTTGTTAGCGATTATTCACGCGGCACCGATGACTGAGTACGGCCACAACATCGGGCAAACTATGCCTATTAATGCGCAGTTATGGATGCAATTATCCAACAAACAAAAAGTACGCTCAATTCGCTGGCCCACTCCTCAGGCTCAATGGAGCTTGCTGCTAAACCACACCAGTTCAGATAACTTAGCGGTGATTTTAGGGATTCGACTCGAATTAGCCAAATTGTTTGAGGGCTTGTATCAACAAGTCTTTGCTGAGCATCGTCACCATATTCGTGTGCTCGGTAGCAACCAAGAAATTTTTAATTCTGATTGGAGCAACACCTTTGATTTAACGAATTTGCCGCCCGCAACACAGCTTACACTGAACTTTTTTGGTCAAGAACTCGAATTACAACTCTACACTCAGGCGAGTTTAAGTCCTCCACTTGTCAGCGAACGTATGCTGGCTATTTTGATTGGCACTGCAATTGCGTTATTTACTGGCTTTATGATGCTGATCTATCTGATGTCGCTGCATGGACGAAACGACAAAATCAATCAACAAGTCATTGAACGTACAGCCTCTTTAGAAAAAGCCAACCAGCAACTGACTCAATCTTCCAACCAACGCGTCCATGCCTTAGAACTCAAACTCACCGCCGAACAAAAATACAAAAAGCTCTTTTTAAATATTCAAGAAGGTTTGTTTTTACTGAACCAAAAAGGAGAGATTATTGAACATAACCCAGCATTTAGTGCACTTTTGTTAACACAATGCTCTGCTCGTAATCATACCTTAATTGATTTTATCTTTTGCAGTGAGCAAAAAGCTCGTTGGCAGCAAATTATGCATCAAAAACAGCCCCATCCCGAAATCGAGTGGTTAGCGAAAAAACACAACGCAGAGACTATTTGGTTAAGACAAAATGGCAGTTGGATCCAACAAGGCGAGCAGTGGTTTTATGAAGGCCGTTTAACCGATATCACGCAAATCAAGTTGTTTAACGAACAATTAAAATACAAAGCAGAGCATGACAATTTAACTAATTTATTAAATCGACACCGCTTTTTAGATGAAATAACCCGAACGCTGAGCCTTTCAAGCGCGACTTTTTATCTGATTTATATTGATTTAGATCGCTTCAAATTAATCAACGACACCTTAGGCCATTTGGTTGGCGATAAACTCTTAATTGAATTTGCTCGGCGCATGACGTTACTTATGGGGCATTATTCAGAAATCGCCCGCTTAGGTGGTGACGAATTCGCCGTATTAGTCAATGCCCAAAAAATCCCAAGTCCAATCGAAATATTATGTGAAGATATTTTAATACAAGTTAGAAAACCCTTTCACTACCAACAGCATACCTTAACAGTGAGTGGTAGCCTTGGAGTCAGATGTTTCTCGGTTCCTGGGCAAATTGATGCTGAAAAGCTATTACACGATGCTGATATTGCCATGTACGAAGCAAAAAAAGCAGGAAAAGATGGCTTCAGTATTTTTTCGAGCAGCATCGCCCGCACCGTCACGCGTAAACTGACTATCGAACGAGCGCTGCAACACCTCGACTTCAATAGCGAGTTATCATTACGCTTTCAGCCTTTATTCTGCACGCATGCCATAGATCATGTCGTCGGATATGAAGCATTACTGCGCTGGCACCATCCGACATTAGGGGCGATCAGCCCTGGCGAATTTATACCCATTGCAGAAGAATCGGGAAAAATAATTCAGCTGGGTCATTGGATTTGTGAACAAGCACTCGACTTTTATCAATACGCCAAACAACAAAGTCAGCGCAATGATTTGTTTATTAATATCAATGTCTCACCCAAACAACTTGAGCACGAAGGCTTTGTTGACCATATCATCAAACAAACACATGCACACGGCTTAACACCTCAAAAAATCAATATCGAAATCACCGAGTCAGCGATGATGTGTGAAGAGGATAGACTCATCACGCCACTGAGTTATTTGTATGAGTTAGGCTTTGGCATCCACATTGATGATTTTGGCACAGGCTATAGCTCATTAGCACGTTTAAAAGCCTTACCATTAAGTGGCATAAAAATAGATCGCAGCTTTATTCAAGACATCACTCATTGCAAAGAATCATTACAATTGGTGCAAGCTATTTGTGCTATTGCAGATACGTTTAATTTAAAAGTGACCGCTGAGGGTATTGAAAGCAAAGAACAAATCCATATTTTGCAAACCTTGCACTGCCAACAGCTACAAGGCTTTTATCTCGCAAAACCACTTGAGGCGCTCGATGCTCAACTTTTGTTAAAGCAAACACTGCAAGTAGCGGTATAAAAGGGTCATCTAAAAAACTCATGCCAAACAGAGCTGGCAAAATCGGGCTTATTTACTCATTTTTCATAAAATGGTACCAATCAAATAACCGATTGCATGATAAGTTGCTTATAATAAAACCATATTTCAATATGTCAGTAAAACGTTATTTAATGGACAATAATTAACTTTATGGATCTGTACCCATCAATACGAAACTGATTGAATTTAAGAAGGTTTAAATACCCAATGAATACCGACGATCTATCTGCACTGTTGTCTAATTTCTGGTTGAATGCGCAATCACTGCTAGGTCAACAAGCGACCTACATTCAACTACTCGTCATTATCACAAGTTATGCTTCTGCATATTGGATTTACCGTCAAACGGTAAAAAAGCGAATTGATAACAGCCACAATCTGAACGCTGACAGTCACCCTATTCATTTACTCATAGTCAAACTGAGTTATGTTGTTTATCCACTTGTTGCCATTATTTTATTACGAATATTTACATCAATTGGCATCACTGCAGATTTCCCGACCTGGTTAATCAATACCGCCTTAAATATCGCAGTTTTGGTATTTGTGTACTCACTCATCAAAGAGTTTGTCAGTAGCTCGTTAATGTCTGGTATTTTTAAAATCATTGGCTTACCCATTCTTCTCCTGCACCTGTTGGGTTTCCTACCGACATTTATTAAAACTCTTGAAGCTGTTTCCATCAATATCGGGAATATCCAAGTGAGTCTTTACGGCCTATCGAGAGTACTGTTTTTTGGTACTATTTTATTTTGGTTAGGACGCTCTTCAAACAATGTGGGCAAAAACATAATTCGAAACCAGCAAAAGCTTGATATTAGTACCCGCGAAGTATTTACCAAGCTGTTTGAAGTGGGATTGTTCTGCGTTATTTTCTTGTTATTACTCAATATTATGGGCGTCAATCTGACGGCTCTCGCTGTGTTTGGTGGGGCTTTAGGTGTTGGCCTTGGGTTAGGTTTACAATCAATCGCATCCAATTTCATTTCAGGGATTATCATATTACTAGATAAGTCGTTAACAATTGGTGACTTTGTTGAGCTCGAAAATGGTAAAAGTGGGTTTGTCCGAGAGTTCAAAATGCGCCACGCTATTTTAGAAACTTACGATGGCAAAGACATTTTAGTTCCCAATGAAACTTTCATTTCTTCACTGCTGACGAACTGGACTCACAAAGATCCAAAACAGCGCTACCGCGTCGACTTTAGTGTCGCCTACTCAACCGATGTGAGGGCTATGGTCGAAATCATTAAAGAAGCTGTAGGTTCTCATCCTCAAGTCATAAGTGGACCAGAGATCCCCTTTGAAGAACGCCCAGATTGTGAAATTGATAGCTTTGGCGATAATGGCATTAATATGTTTGTTGAATTTTGGATGTTAGGAATTGATGACGGTAAAAACCGAGTCGGCGGTGATTTACTCTTAATTATTCTAGAGACTCTAAAAGCACATAATATCTCCATTCCATTTCCACAACGAGAAGTCCGAGTACTCAACGAAGACTTACTCAAAAAAGAATCATAAGCCCTATTTAGCGCTTCACTCGACAGCATCGACAAAAAGTCGATGCTGTCATTATTCGATATAAAAAGCCGCTAACGCTGTAATAATAAACATCAAACGCAGCCCGAAAGGGGGCAGCTAAAAATGGGGGTTTTAGCTGCATGATGCTTGAGCAAAGCAGCGCGATTACCTACAATGTCACACGATTTAAACACTACAGATAAAGACAATGAACGATACAACAAAACCAGCATTACCAGATCGCCTTTCAATTAACCCTCGTAGCCCATTTTATAATGCGGACGTGATCGAACACGATATCGGTATTCGCCTCAACGGCAAAGAGCGTAATGATGTAGAAGAATACTGCATTAGCGAAGGTTGGGTAAAAGTGGCCGCTCCGAAGGCGCTTGATCGTCGTGGCCAACCACTTTTAATGACAGCTAAAGGTACTGTAGAAGCTTTTTATCGTTAATATTACGCTTTTTAGTCTCTTTATCGGCGATTTTACAGTTCATGTTCTATCGCCGTACTCTAGTGTCTCTCCCTGTACTTCACATCACAAATAATCATCAATGCCGGTCTCCACTGGCGAGAGTTTAATTACCCAAAGTACCGCTTATTTATTCTCAAGCGTAAACGTCACCGCACAGTGATCGCTCAGCATGGCACTTTCTTTGTTATCGGCAAAATAACGCATTTGTACATTAACGGGCTTGGCTTGGTTAAAACCTCCTGCAAAAAGGTGATCTATTGGCGCAGGATAACGCGGGTGACAGCTCACCACATCGTGTGTGATATGTTCAAGTGTCGAGGTACTTCCGTTGCTATTATTAGCCAGTTCTTGCATTAAGCGATTGTTTTTAGTGGCTAAGCGATGATTAAAGTCACCCATTACGATATACGGTTGTTTGCTGGCTTCTTTGCTTTCAAACCACTTATCGAGCCATACAGCTTGTTTGGAAAATGTTGGACAGGCTTTGCGATCACTTTTTTCATAATCATCAACAAAACAGCCACTTTTAAGGTGGACGTTCATTACTTCGGTTGCGCCATCGGCGGTATCCACTGTCACCGATAAGCCATAACGCAAACCATTTAAACCAAGCGCCAGTTCATCATAGTGATGCTGTTTTAATACCTGTATCCCTTTACGGATTGCAAAAGCAACTTTTTGTTGTGTTGATGTATTGCCCGTTTCGCGACAGCTATACACTTCGCTATCAGCTCTTTTTGAAACAATAATTTGCCACTGTTCTTGCGGGAAAATCTGTGCAATCGCTTGAGCTGAGGCCACTTCTTGCAGCGCAATAATGTCTGCATTTAAGTTTGCTGCATACGCTTGCATCGCTGCTAGATCGGCTTTGCTACGTGGTTTACAGCCTTTATTGGCAGGATAAGCCAAGTGCTCAACATTCCATGTTGCAAAGGTCAACGCCTCTGAGCTCATAGGAGCTGATAATTCACTTTGTTGGTTTGACTCCTGCGGCCCAAAACACGCAGTGGTTTGTGATAATACCACTGCGCCCAATACCGCTTTGAAGCAGTTAGCCTGAGTAATTTTCATGATGATGATTTCCGTTAATCTAAGTTGCTAATTGCGAACAATGGCTACAATGTACAAAAGTTTCCTACTGATCACCTACTTTTGCGACCAAGTTACTTTTGTGTCAGCACCTTTTTAAGCGAAACAACTCTCGTCTGAGTTATTGGCGATAACTGTCTATTTTTACTGGGTAAGTTACTGCTAGTAATGCATCAAAAAAGGAGCGCTTGCTCCTTCTTGTGGTTTTGCCTTATCAGCTTAGTTGCTGCGCCAACCTGCCCATACATCATCTTCTGGGTTTATTTTCTGCTTATTTTTCTTCTTGCCTGTGCCTTCAGGCTTGGCCATTGGTTTTTCAACAGTTTGAAGCGCTGCGTCATTAGATTCATCAAGCTCAAAACCCGCCACTTGCTCACGCTCTAAGCGAAACTTATTCTTTTTCTCGATAATTTTAAAGTGATGGCTATCTTCATGATCAATTAGTGATAACGCCAAACCAACCTCACCAGCACGACCACTTCGGCCAATACGATGCATATAATCAGCAGGACTGCGAGGCAAGTTATAATTAATCACCACAGGCAACTTTTCAATATCTAAACCACGCGCCGCTATGTCAGTTGCAATCAAGATATCAATTTGACCCGCTTTGAACTCTTCAAGTACTCGTGTACGCGCTGACTGGCCTTTATCGCCATGAAAGACTTTGGCACTAATGCCGCGTTTTTCGAGTTTTTGTGCCAAATGTTCACAGTGGTTTTTAGCATTAACAAAAATCAGTGCTTGTCGCCATTGATGCTGTTCAATTAAGTGCGCTAACACTTCGGTTTTTTGCCCTTTATTGACAGTGAAAACCCGCTGTACCACAGTGCTGGCATCGCTGCTTTGTACTTGGATTTCGACTGGGTCAGTGAGCAAGGTTTGCGTTAAACTTTGTACTTGCAGAGGAAACGTGGCCGAAAACAAAAGGGTTTGTTTTTTTGCAGGCATTAATGCCAATAACTGCGCTAACTCTTCGGTAAAACCTAGGCCTAACATGCGATCAGCCTCATCAAGTACTAAGGTGCTGACCTTATCAAGCTTAATGGCATTACTTGAAATCAAATCAAGCAAACGCCCAGGTGTCGCGACCACAATATCGCAGCCCCCGCGTAACGCTAACATCTGCTTATTAACCGACACACCACCAAACACAGCTACAGTTTTAATGGCACCATTCAAATGAGCCGCATAAGAGCGAATGCTATCCGCCACTTGCACAGCCAGCTCACGGGTTGGAACCAACACTAAGCCCGTCACAAAGTTGCCTTTTTGAGTGCTCTTTTCTGATTGCCCTAGCTGATATTGCATTAACTTTTGCAACATCGGTAGCGCAAACGTAGCCGTTTTACCCGAACCAGTATTCGCCCCAGCAATCAGGTCTCGCCCCGCCAATACACTTGGGATCGCCTGCGCTTGAATCGGCGTCGGCTGCTGATATTCCATTTCGCTCAATCGCGCTAATAAAGGAGGGATAAGACCAAGATCGGTGAAATTGTTAGGCGTTGTCGCTGAAGTCATGAAGAGTGAGTGCTCATTGCTAATAAATAGCCGCTAATTTTAGCGTATTTCAGGCCAATTTGGTTAGTTTTATTGAATAAAACACCGTTTTCTATGAGTAGATAATATCTGCTCTTCAGTGGCATTTTACCGCTAATAAATAGCTGATATGATTAACGTGTCTTGCCCGCTTTGCGATACGCACTGGGTGTCATACCTGTTACTTTTTTAAACGCGGTATAAAATGAGAATTTGGCATTAAATCCTGTATTCATGACGATGTCGATGACTGTTTCATCGCTGTTAAGTAAGCGATCTTTTGCTGCATTGACCCGATAATGATTCACATAATCAAAAAAATTCATCCTCATCACTTCGTTTAATGTTTGCGAGATATAATTTGCTGAGCTTGATATATGGGCTGCAAGCTTAGGTAACGAGAGCGACGCATCTAAAAAAAATCTGATCGTGCTCCATTGCATGGTTAACATTCGCTAACATTGAGACGCTGAAGCCACTTATTGCGCAGTTCCTGCATGACTACGAAAGACTGATTGCTTTGGGTATGAATCTGTTTATTGCAGAGTGGTTATTATGCAAAAAAAATACAAAGAAAGTCGCACAGTAAAAACTGTCTAAGCCTTTATTTAAGCATGATTTATTACCCATTTTGCTAATGCTGTCTGTTTTTTATCAGGTAATTCATAAGTTGGAATAGGTATTTATTGACCGTCTAAAGCTTGCAAGAGATTTATTTGCAGGGTCATAATTTCTGGTTGCTTTAATGCGCGTTGTAATGCATGTAGCGTTTCGGGATCTGTACCTGGAGTAAGCGCTAAATACAAACCTTGGCTGGCATATTCACCTTCATAAAAGATTTCTAGTTGCTCTAACATATCTAGGCTGTATCCGAGAGAGTTGAGCTTTCCAGAGACGGCAAATTTCGTCCCGACAAACCGGTGCACTCGCCCTTTGATCAACGCATTTAAAGCCTGAGTTGAATTTAAGACTTTGAGCACATTCTCCGGTTTAAAATAAGCATCAATGCTTTTCATTTTATGGGAATCGCGCTCAATGGCGACCTGTACAGGCTTACCTTCAGGGTCAATACCACCTCGCAACTTCCAAACATATTGCTGACCCGTATAAACTGAGGTTAACCAAATAAAGTGCGAGCTGCGCTGAGGTGTTTTTGAAATAGATAAAATTAAGATGTTAGGCTGCTGCGCATCTTTTTCGATAATGCGCGCCCAAGGTTTAGGGGTAAATTGCGCACTGAGACCCGCTTGTTTAACGAGCGCCTGTGCAAAGTCATATACCGGGCCATAGCCAAAGCCACTGTCGTTGATCATCTGAAAAGGTGGGTTATGTTCAAAGACCACACTTAAAGGCTTAGCTTGTATTGATATTGATACCACTATCAAGCATAAGGCCAAAAGATATTTTTTCATGCGCCACCTTAAATAAGCCCTCGGGTAAAAAGATCAAACACCGCTTTTATAGTTTCGGATTTTTACTCCATTTCAATAGAGTTCCCTATCATACCTGCTCTTTTAGTATTGTTTGTAGTCGAGTTTTTGTCTCATTTAAATAATCAACATAAGGATATGAATCATCGACGATGTCTAAAGCGGCTTCTATCTGAATGAGAGCTTGACGAGTATCGCCTTGCATTTCATAACCATAAGATAAAGCTGAAAGCGCATCGACTGATTGCGGATGGTTTTTTATATTATATTTAAACACCTCTATTGCACGGGTAAACTGCTTGTTATCCGTTAGGTTATAACCAAGTAATCTCACAGCGCGATCTGGTGGAGATATCTGCTCGCCCCATTGCTGAGAGAGTGTTTTATAATATTGATCAATAGACGCTACATCCTCAGTTAAAGCGCTCATTGGCATTTGTTTAGGCAAAAACAGGTTGTAATAGGCATTAAATGCGCCAGCAGCAGTGGTTAAATTATGCGAGATGCCAGCAAACGCATCATTAAAAAAGCGCAATCCCCGCACTTTATGCGATTCCATAGCTTGCTGTAGTTCATCGTACCTTTCGCGCATGATGCCAGCTTCTTCGCCGATATTTATATAAACGTAAGAATTCAGGTTTTTCGCTTTTTCGATAAATTCTTTGCTGCTCTTTACTGATGCACCATAGTTCCACCAAACGGCAGGGCTATACGCAATATGCGCTTGAAATAGTTTGGGATTTGCCTGCAACGCGTATAGCGAAAATACACCACCAGCAGATGCGCCAGAAATCACTTTATAATTATGCGTACGATAGTTCTTATTTACTAAAGGGATGAGCTCTTCTTCAAAGAACGTTAAAAACGTTGCTGCACCGCCCCCTTCACCAACTGGGCCTTGCGGCTCTTTGTTCACTGTAGGATACAAATCTCTAAGTCGATTAGTGTTTTCAATAGCGACAATAATAACCTCAGGCGCACGATTATCATTTTGTAGGCGCTCAATAACAGCACTGGCAAGCGGTATATTACCCGCTCCATCTAAGCGATATATCACAGGGTAAATTTTATTGGGCTCAGCTTGATAACTTTTAGGTAACTGTACTACGACCGTACGCTCTTCATTTAAAACGACCGATTTAAATGTATGTGTGTGCTGAAAAGAATCGGTACTTTGCTGTTTAACATCAGATTGTGCGAAGGCAATGTGAGAACAAACAATAAAAAAGCTAACAAGGCAAAAAGAGGTAAGCAAGCGCATGGCTATTCCTTTAGATAATAAGACGCCATTCAAACTAACAGAGTTTTAGACACAAAAAAAGCGCATTCAGCGCTTTTTTATATTAACAAAACCATTACAACCCATTGATTTTACTCAACTGTCACAGACTTTGCTAAGTTGCGTGGTTGGTCAACATCAGTGCCTTTAATGACCGCTACGTAGTATGAAAGCAGTTGCAACGGAATTGTATAGACAACGGGTGCGATGATGTCATCAACGTGATTCACATTAACAGCACGCATGGTCTCATCTGATTTAAACTCTGAGTCACTGTCAGCAAATACATAAATGATGCCGCCACGGGCGCGGACTTCTTCAACGTTTGATTTCAGTTTTTCAAGCAATTCGTTATTAGGTGCAACCACGATAATTGGCATGTCGGCGTCGATGAGTGCAAGTGGGCCGTGTTTAAGCTCACCTGCCGCGTAGGCTTCGGCGTGAATGTAGGAAATTTCTTTAAGCTTTAACGCCCCTTCCATCGCAATAGGGTATTGCGAACCACGGCCTAAAAAGAGTGCGTGATGTTTATCGGCAAATTCTTCAGCTAAATTTTCAATTGAATCAGCAAGACTCAGTGCCTCTTCTAATTTATTCGGCAGCGTTTTGATCGCATGCACAATATGACTTTGTTCAAGGCCTTTTTCTTGCGCGATCGCAGCCGTTAGCATCAACAAACCAACAAGTTGCGTTGTAAAGGCTTTAGTGGATGCAACGCCGATTTCGGCGCCAGCTTTGGTCATAAACGCCAAATCTGATTCTCGTACCAACGACGAACCCGCCACATTACAAATCGTCATCGATGCCATGTAACCTTGCTCTTTAGCTAAACGCAATGCCGCTAAGGTATCAGCTGTTTCGCCCGATTGTGAAATCGTCACAAGCAAGCTATTTGGGTGCACATACGATGAGCGATAACGAAACTCAGAGGCAATTTCCACATTACAGCTCACACCTGCATATTGCTCAAGCCAATAACGCGCCACCATACCTGAGTGGTATGAAGTTCCGCAGGCAATAATTTGTACGTGTTTTACATCTTTAAAAATATCGTTGGCGTTTTTGTTTTGGTTGCTACCATCCGAAAACGAACCAAAGGCATCCAGTGCCACACCGTTGTCAGTTAAACGGCCTTCAAGAGTATTGCGTACCGCGACTGGTTGCTCATAGATTTCTTTGAGCATGTAATGGCGATAATCACCTTTGCCTGAGTTATCTTGGGTGATATTGGATTCGTGCACTTCGCGCTCAACTGCGACTCCGTTAGCATCGAAAATCTCGACAGTTTCACGAGTCACTCGCGCTACGTCACCTTCTTCTAAGAAGATAAACGAACGCGTGACCGCTAACAAAGCTAACTGATCCGAGGCGATAAAGTTTTCACCTAACCCTAAACCAATCACTAATGGGCTACCTGAACGAGCAACGATGATTTCATCTTGATTGGCTTTATCAAAAATAACCGTACCGTACGCGCCTTCAAATAACTTAACCGCTTGCTGAACGGCCGCAAGCAGCGAATCGCTGTTTTGACGCAACTGATGAATGGTATGTACCATCACTTCAGTATCGGTGTCAGATAAAAACTCATAACCCGCAGCTTTTAATTGCGTACGTAACTTATCATGGTTTTCAATAATGCCGTTATGTACCAACGCCAACTGATTGTTTGATAAATGTGGGTGAGCATTCGCTTCTGTTACACCACCATGTGTTGCCCAACGTGTATGAGCAATACCGGTTGTGCCGTTTACATCTGATTCGTTAAGCGCTTGTTCAAGATTTACAACTTTACCAACCGCTTTGACGCTACTAAGTTCGCCTGCGTTGCAAAGCGCAACACCCGCAGAGTCGTAGCCACGGTATTCAAGGCGCTTTAAGCCTTCTACTAAAATTTTATTAACTGGACGTTCTGCAACGGCCCCAACGATTCCACACATAGTTTGTTCTCCTGCACGGTATGTGTTTGATTTTTAGTGGCAGTGTTGTCGGCTGCTTATTACTAAAAAACGATTTAATTAAAATATTCAATAAAACAATGCATGCACATGCATCACTTTATTTGGGTTATTCGTTTATTTCTGCGCAAATTAATTGCACACCGCAGTTGCTTATCGCAGTGCGCATCTCTTGTGCTAAGTGGCTGTCGGTAATAAGCGTGGTCACTTTGCTCCAAGGCAGTTCTAAATTAGGAATTTTTCGACCAATCTTGTCCGACTCGACTAACACAATTACCTCTCGTGCGGCATCAGCCATCACTTGGCTTAAGCCTATTAATTCGTTAAAGGTAGTAGTGCCTCTTTCAACATCAATGCCATCAGCACCGATAAAGAGCTGATCAAAGTCGTATGAGCGCAAGACGTTTTCGGCAACTTGCCCTTGAAATGACTCAGAATGCGGATCCCACGTGCCACCGGTCATCAATAATGTCGGCTCGTTTTCGATTGATAATAAACGGTTAGCAACATTAATTGCATTGGTCATCACCACTAAACCACGCTTTGAAGCCAGTTCGGGGATCAGTGCTGCTGTGGTACGGCCGCTATCAATAATGATGCGGTTATGATCTTTAATCAGTGCTGCTGCCGCTTTAGCGATGGCCATTTTGCGAAGGGAGTCGCGTTTATCGTTGCTTTTTGCAACGATTTCTTGCGGCAAGGCCATCGCACCGCCATAGCGACGCAATAATAAGCCGCTTTTTTCAAGTGCGGTTAAATCCTTTCGAATCGTAACTTCTGATGTTTCAAATTCGACAGCTAACTCATCCACACTCACTTCACCATGCTGATTTACACGGCTTAAAATAGTATGACGACGCTGCTGGGTATTTCGTTTAGTCATAAAATAATAACCATCACCAATAGAGAAAATAACCAAAAAGAACAACAAAGCTTAAAACGAAAGCCTTAAGTTTCGGTTCGAAAGAAAAGAGAGTTTAAATGAAACGAATGAAATGGCAAGCAAACGATCAAAAAAAGCGCAATAAATGCGCTTTGAATTTGAAACATCGTTGTAGGATGGATGTATACAATGACTAATACTGAATTTTAGGTACTTCGTACTCATTTAAACACATCACACTCAGTTGCTTCTTGCTATGGGCATTGACAAAAAGCGAGGCGATGCAGCCCAAATCAGTAAATTAAAAATTACATTAGTCGTTTTAGTTAAAGCGATACCACATCAAGGAGCGATTGGAGGTAGCTCCACTTAGCGGCCACCGCTTTAACAAGGCAACGCACATTACTACGCAGCCGATTTCAAAAATAAAGGTAGAGCAAATTAGCCGTTGTTAGCTTCGCTCTTTGCACGCCATTCACACAAACCAGGTGAAAGATAACATACATCTTGAACTTGCGAGTCTTCAACCACGACAGGCTCATTTGATACAGGAGTCATAGATGTTACTAAAGGCAGTAACACAGAAATGATAAGTTGATGTAGCATAATTATTAACCTTCTTAATTTAAGTTATTTCCGAAAGTAGTTCTAAGTCAAACTTAAGGCTATCCAACAATTTTCACAATAACTTATGCGTAACTAACATCAAACTTATTGGTTATTTTATAAATATAACTAGAAGTTACTTAATTAACACCTCAAGGACTTCTGAGGTCATATTTTTAGTTTGCGACATTAAAAAACTTTCATTGTTGGCATCAATCGAAAAATCTGGACTAACTTGCGTATATTTAAATTGTTGCTTACTCAAAATTGGATTTTCAATGTCCTTAATATCCAATTGGTAAAAATTCGTATGAACTAAATCGTGTGAACTCCAATATATAAAGTTATCTCTGACAAGCCACTGCGTATTTGGCTCCTTTGATAACTTTTGATTAAGGGCTACTTTTCGTCGACTCTCAGTCTCGTAATAGAACATCTCACCTTCAGCATTACCGATAATGTAATTTTTACCAAACGGTCGCACATACCGAGCATCTAAAATTAATGGTGTAACTATTTTACTCTCGATATCAAAGGTGCTCACATGCCATTGCTCATAATTCTTCGTCGTAAATAAAACTTTGTGACCATCGTCCGAAAATGCAGCATCGCTAACAATATCATCTCCAGTAGTAATATATTCTAAGCCTATATTAATAGGATCAAACAAAGCAAAGCGCCGATTTATTTTTACTAAAATTTGATTTTTCGAAATAGCAACATCAAGCACTCGCAGTTTATATTCCGTCGCTAAAATAGAATCAAACTGATCAGTATCAACGCCAATAAAGCCAAGTTGAGTGACCCCCTTCTCCTTCAAAAGTGCAAGCGTTCTATCACCAAAATACCTCATTTGATAAATATCTTTTGTGAGGACACGCTTAGTTTCCAACTCTGAAAAAGGCAGCGATTTCTCTAAAAATAATTTTTGTTTTAAACCTAAGTTAATTGAGATAACTCTTTGACTATTCGAGTCTATATTCAGCAACTCTTGTTCTAACTTAAATTTCGTCGCTTCACCACCAGTAAACACATTGAATTTATTCAAAAATTTTCTTCTCAAAACCAATATATTAGAGGCATTTTCCCACGCAATATCAAAAACACCTCCTGACACTTGCTTTCGAGTTATCACTTCTTTGCTTTTTAAATCTATTACTCGAATTTCATCACTATGACTGAGCCGATTTGTTCTAAGTACAGCTAGTTTTGTGCCATCAAAAGAGATATCACCTTTTATATCAAGACTTTCGGCTTGAGAAGAAGAAGTTATTGTAGAAACTCTTTGGTTAGTTGCATCATATTGATAAATCAAAAAAGGACTTGTCGCGCTTTCTCGTGCCGCGAAAAAAACACCACCTTTAGTTCTTGCAGAAAATAGATCTGAGATGAAGTAGTAGTTTTCAGCGATAACCTCAGCTTCATTTTCACCGTTCTGAATATTAATTCGATATAACAAAGAAGCATTCTGCGTCGAATCTGAAAAGTACAAAAACTGGTTATCCGCTGAAAATGCCAGCGCGCCGGGTAAGTGCGCTTGTTGAGTTATCGGTTTAAAATCAAAATCAGATTGATGTTTTACATAAATTTGAAAACCTGATTCTTCACTCATTTGGCCAGAAAACGCAAGGTATTGTCCATCTGCAGATTGAGTGACCGCAATTTTATCACCCGGCAATGTATTTACGACTTGTGTCGTGATTGAGGCGGGTAACAGCCATGTTTTAGCTGCATATGCCACCACAGCCATAAAAATAACACCGAATAAAATCCAAAAAGGCTTGAATCTGGTTTTTTTGACATTGTCTGTGCTTGTTGGGTTATGTGCCGCAAGCTCCTGATTTGTTTCGCCATTTAGATCATTGGTTTCTGCAGCTGAAACATGTTCACTCACTGTCACTTCATCAGATAACTGTGCTTCAACGTTTGGTTCGTCAGCAAGGTTTTCAGTCAGTGATACATCATATTCAATTGCGCAAATTAATTTATAACCGCGCTTAGGTAAGGATTGGATATAAGTGGGGTTTTTGTGGTCGTCATTCACAAGAAGACGAATTTTACTAATAATGCGCCTTACCGCTGCATCAGATACACACCGACCTTGCCAGATGGTCTCGTGTAATTCAGTCATCGAAATATAGCGATTATGATTTTGGCAAAAGTATGTCAATACCTCGAAGACTTTTGGCTCCAATAGCACGCGCTGGCCATCACCAATGAGAACCATTTCTTCTTCATCTAATTGGTAGCGACCTATCTGAATCACTGACTACCCTTTTATTATTGTTTTTATTAATAAATTTAACCAACGACAATAGTAACTTAAACGTCCCACATTTACTAACATCATCAGCACAAATAAAAATTGAGTTAACCTATTGAAAATTAAATAAGTTACACGTTCATTACAGACAAATCACATCGCGATTATTGTTCCTATAGTGATATAGGTTAATTTTAGGTAACTTCCTGTATAGACTTTTTTTAGGCAATTTTTACACGCTTTTTTGTGATTGAAAATGCATTGATTAAAAAATAGCACTAACGGATGAAGAAAGGTTTCCCTAAGTTTGGCGTACATTTAATCTACTTTAGATTACGCCTTTTTTATTTTACAAGGGCTGCTGTGTTATAGCCCTTTCATGGATTAGTTAATACTTTAAACAGGAAGGTTCACATCATGTCTGTTAGTAACGTTACCAATAAAGAGTCCCTTGAGTCGCATTACGCCACACAAACAATGAACCTCAATGCTAATCACGTCGCTAAAATAAAAAAAGCGTTGTTCACCTTACCTATTTTACTGTTCATGGCTTTAATTGCCTCAATTTTGGTCGCGTTTGTATTTCAAAACAATAATCAAATTAAAATTTCTGCCGATAATTACCACCCCTTGGTTATAGCCCAACCTGTTATGGTCAAAAAACAACTGCTGCAAGCAGGTCAAAAGGCGGTCAAGAATCAACCATTATTATCATTAGAAGTGATGGGCGACCCTGCAAATTTACAATCGATTGATTTTCACTCTCCCGATAGCGGCTATTTTTTCCATTCGCGCAGCCAAAGTGGCATTATTAAACCCAACGAGCCGATTGGCTACTTACTCAAACACTCAAGCGCCAATGAGTTCTCATTTTTAGTGCCAAACAAACCAGATAACATGGGCTCTATTGGTGATCTGGTGAAAATAAATGTCGATGGACACGATATTTTTGGCAAAGTCTCCATGGTGATTGGTTCTTTTTCTCAGCAAAAGTGGCAAAAAATCTTTATTAAATTTAATAGCGAACAGTATTTATCGTTATTATCTCCTCATGCTGCCATGACACTGGAGTTGGTTAAAGAGCCTCTTAACAACTAGGGGTTGTTGAACTTTCGCGGTTAAATTTTGTTCGAGATAAACGCATTTTTATCGCCCCGAGCAGTGTGTAGCCTAGCATTATAAGTAAATACTGCTCAACAAAGAGAAATACGCTTTTAGCCGAACCCTTCAGGCAGCGTTTATTGTCCCTCTGATGATGGTTAACTAGTTGGTGACCATCAGGGATTGCTTTATCATAAAGCCAACCAATGCTTGTACGATAACCCCATGCCTAAACTGACTCCCTTTAACAGCTTAACCCCAGAACTTATCAACGCCCGTAAGCTTAGCCATGAAACATGTCGAATGTTTGCCAAAAGCCCGAGCAAAGGTAATTTAAAGCGAATCAAAACCTTGTTTGCTGATTGCGGTGAGCATGTGATGATCGAGCCGCAATTTCATTGCGATTACGGCAGTCACATCAGCATTGGTGATCGTACCTTCATTAATATTAACTGCACTGTGCTTGATGCCCCTACCGCTGAAGGCGCAATTACCATCGGTGCTGATTGTTTAATTGGCCCAAATGTTCAGCTTTTAGCGGTTTCTCATGCAGTGAATCCTGCAGAACGACTCAAAAAAGAAAACTTTGCCGCACCGATAGCTATTGGCAATAACGTGTGGATTGGTGCGGGAGTGATCGTGCTCGCAGGGGTGTCGATTGGTGATAACGCTGTCGTGGGCGCAGGGTCGATAGTGACTAAAGATGTTGCAGCTAATACCCTCGTGGCTGGGAACCCAGCAATAAAGATCAGAAATATTTAACACCAAAGTACGACCTACATCACCTCAATACACATCTCGTAGGTCGGCATTTATGGCGACAACAGGCCTTTTATTGAACAAAAGGCCTTCGTTGCGACGTTGTTTACTTATCTACTCATTGCGTAAAACAAGCGATGGCCTTGTGCTGGCGGCTTTAAATGCAAGACTTGCAACGGTCAGCCAAGTAATCGCAGCTACAACCAATGCTGATAAACCATAAACCCAAATAGGTTGCCCTATGCGGTCGTTAAAACTGCTTAACCAGTTATTCGTTAACCAGTAAGCGAGCGGTATGCTTACTACTAAACTCAATGACACAAGTTTTAAATAAGACACACTCACTGCTGTTACCAACTGAGCGGCTGTTGCCCCCAAAACCTTTTTAATCGCCAACTCTTTTTGTTGTGAAAGTACTGTCTGAGATACCAATACGGCAAGGCTAATAATGGTTAGCGATGTGCTCAAAATTAATAACCATTTTGATAAGGTTGTTATCCTGTGCTCATTTTTATAATTTTTTGCATAATCATCGTCAAATCGGTTCACTTCAGTATCAAAAATTGCAAAGCGCGACTTTAATAAAGCAGGGATCTGTGTTTTTAAATCATTGAATGAAGCGTCATCACTTAATTTTATAACAATATTGCCATAACCATTTGGCAAATAGTTTCGCCCTAGGTTGAAAGAAAGCGGTGTCATTTTATGTTTAGCCGAGCCAACTTTTACATCAGCAACAACACCAACAATCGTGGCACTTAAGTTAGCTTCAGCATTACTGAGCGTCATACCGATCACTTGCTGCACTGACTCATATCCCGCTAAACTTACCATAGACTCAGTGACAATTAACGCAACGTGCTCAGAGCCATCCGCCTGCTTTTCAAACCAGTCACTTTGAAAGTCGCGACTAAAACCTCTACCTGCTAACAATTTAAGCCCTAATGCTGTTACCACATCAAAGCTGGTTACAACAGAGGGGGCAACCCCATCAACTACCTGGCCATTTGGCCAAGTTAGTTGCACGCCTCCGCGAACTTGCTCAGTCAGATTTATGTCGGTAGCCGTAGCTGAAATAACGCCAGGTAACTTACTAATTGCTGATATTACGCGTGTGTTATTTTCATCAAAAAGTTGTGTGGTTGGAATGTTTTTAACGATGAGTCTATTTTTGGTTTGATAACCCACATCCATGTTAGCAACAAACTCAAGCTGCAACTGAGCAATAACAAATACAATAAATATAAAAGTGGCTAAACCCGCTTGAAAGCTCAGTATGCCTTTGACGAATAACCCCAAATGATACTGATAATGTGTTCTTACCAATAGTTTTACATCAACATTTGCAACCACTAAGCCTGCATATACACCATTAAATAAACCTATTACACAGGTTATCAAAATAGCCATCCATACCATTGATTTATCAAGCACAAAAGAGATATGCGATTCAACAAGCTGGTTAAAATAAACATGACTCAGCTCTACAAATGCCAAAGACAACATTACGGCAAAACCTGTGAGCACAATTGACTCAACTATAAATAGGCGAAACAATTGACCTCGACTGGCACCAATCGCCTTTTTAATCGCTATTTGCTTAGCAGCCTTGCCAACACTGACTAAATTAAAGTTGATAAAATTACAGGTTATTTGCAAAAAAATAATGAAAATAAGTCCGCTCGCAATGGCAACCGCAGTGATTGACCCAGGCGCTTTCATTTCATAAGTGGAGCGACCTTTTAAATAAATATCAGTGATATTTATTAATTTATATTGCACCGTTTTGTGCTCTGCTGACTTTGTTTTTAAATATTGCTCGAATAATTTCGCCTCAAGTTCCTCAATATTTGTATCTACTGCTGTTTTTATATAAACGTAACCATGGGGTTGTTTCTCAAGTGTGGTTGGAAAAGCGATGAGTACGTCAAACGCAAAGTGAGTTTGCGCAGGTAAGTCTTTAAATACAGCGCCAATTGTGTAGTTTTGCTCTTCTGCGGTTAGCCTCTCACCTATTACATCAATATCAGAAAACAGCCTGATCGCTTCAGACTCACTAATCGCGAGTTGATTAGGTGTATTCAACACCTCGTTTATATCTCCACGTATAACATCTAAGTTAATAAACCGCGATAAGTTACTTGATGCAAAATATACGTTTTTTAGCTTCACCTTAGTGTCGCCATTGTTTGCGCCTACATGACTTACTTCTGTATTAAAGTGGTGACCTACATACCCCATAAATTCAGCAGGTATTAAACCAAACACATCTTCAACATCAGTATCGTTTAGCAATGCTTTCGCCACCGCTAAATCTCGCATCGGCATTAATGTATCGAAACCAAAACTTGTAAAATCGACGTGCGCCCTATAAACCTGCTGTTTATCCGGCTGCTTACTATCATAAGAAAGCTCATACTTTACAAATAAAGCCAACAAGATAACTGCTGCTAATCCAGCACTATAACTAACAAAGTGGAGCCAAAATAATCGAGTCGCTTTTGTTCTTATTGAAATAATTAATTGTTCCAAAATGCTCATCCTTTTCAGTTTGTTAATCGCTGCCAAAATTTAACTACGTACTTTGGCAGCGTTAACATTTTTATCTAAACATCACTTTTTATTACTCATAACGCAAAATCAGAGACGGACGAGTACTCGCCGCTTTAAATGCGAGGCTTGCCACGGTTAACCAGGTAATTCCAGCAACAACTATTGCTGCTGCGCCATATACCCAAAACACTTGCTCAATGCGGTCGTTAAAGTTAGCCAGCCAATCACCCACTAAGAGATAAGTGAGTGGAAAAGCAATTGCGACACTTAGCCCAACTAACACTAAGAACTCTTTGGCTAAAATATTCACAATACTGAGACGCGATGCACCAAGCACTTTACGGATCCCCACTTCTTTTTGACGACGAACTGTCGCAAAAGAGGCTAAACCAAACGTTCCTAAACAGGTTAAGAACACCGCAAGGCCAGTAAAAATAAGCACCACTTGTGAGATACGCTCATCGCCTTTTAATAGCGCTTTATAGTTGTCAGCTAACAAGTTGATTTTAGGTTGATAAATATTCGATACCTCTGCCAATGCAGTAATCACTTGTTGCTTGATATAAGGTAATTGTTGCTGATTAACCGTTAAGATGACTTCTGATACAGGTGCCAAATAGTTAAAGCCACATAAAAACATAATGTTAGAGTTTGCATCTTGCACATTGCCGACTTTCACATCTTCCACAACACCTACTACTCGCATGTCGACATTGCGCCCTGTGTCTTTAATTGTTTTCCCTACAATATCAGCGACATTGCTGTAGCCAGCCTGCTTGGCGACTGTTTCGGTTATAATCGTGCCAACAGTGGTAACCCCATCAATACGCGCCGCCCAGTCACCCGCAAATTCTTGGCTAAAATCTCGACCCGCTAACAGTTTTAGTCCTAACCCTTTGACCACATCAAAACCCGAACCAATGACTGGTGTAATGCCCCCAGAAAACTCTCCATTAGGCCAAGTCGGTTGTAGGGTGTTGTTAATTGAAACCGTTAAACGGGTGTCAATAATGGTTGCTTGCTCAACGCCATCTATTGCAGTCAGACGATTAATCAGTGCGCTGGGCTGTTTGGTAAAGACTTCTTGAACTGGGAGTTCAGAAATAACTAAACGCTGCTGCGTTTGATACCCTAAGGGCAAGCTTTGTAAGTACGCTAATTGATTAAATAATGTCACTGACGCAATGATCAAACCGATTGCAAGCGAAGCCTGTAGAGTCAACAAACTTTTACGCACCCAAATAGCGGTATTTCCACGCTGTAAATCGCCACTTAAAACACGCTTTGCGCTAAATGATGAAATAAATAACGCAGGATACAAGCCTGCCAAAACACCAACCGTCAACGCAACAACCACAATAGCCAAACCAAATTCAGAGGCATAATTGACAACTAAATCACGACCCACCAACAGGTTGAACTGTGGTAATAAAAACTCGACCAAAACACATGCAATAGTCATCGCCAACAATGCAACCAACACTGACTCGGCTAAAAACTGAGTGACCAACTGGGCTTTACTTGCGCCAAGGGCTTTGCGTACTCCGACTTCTTTGGCACGTTTTGCCGATTGCGCCACAGTCATATTGATAAAGTTAAATCCAGCAATCAAAATAAGCAGCACACTCAAACCAGCACAAATCATCACAACTTGTTTGGCTCCGCCTGCTTTCATTTCAAATGGCGACTTCGCGGTAAAATGTAAGTCTAATAATGGATGAAGTTCTATGGAGATTTTTCCTGACATTTCTTCATAAAAATACTGCTTAGAAAGTGCATCAGCCAGAGCGATTGGATCGGCCTGTGGCGCTAAGCGCAAATACACATAACTACTGTTGGTCATCAAATTAGTCGGATCGTGCTTAACATCAACCAGATTTTTAAACGAAAAGTGAGTATTGCTTGGCAAATCAGCAAACACCGCACGCACTGTGTATTGGCCCTGTTCGTGCTGTAACGTTTTACCAAGCACATTCACTGTACCAAAAATACGCAAGGCTTCAGATTCACTCAGTGCAAGGCTTCCAGGAGTGCTCATCGCATCACTCAGATTGCCCGCTAACGTCTTAATATCTATAAAATTCTCGATGTTGGGTGTTGCACCGTATAACTCATTAAGCTTGTAACCCTGATCGCGATACTGCACATCAACCATCGCCTCCCGAGTCAGCGACACCATAGTTAAGCCAAACACCTCTTCGACTTGGCTATAATCTATCGCTTGCGTACCTAGCGTATAATTGAAAATCGGAATAACAGACAATCCCAACTTAGAAAAGTCTTGCCCGATACGATAAACACGCTCGGCATGAGGTTGCTGTGCATCATACGACAGCTCATTTTGTGCAAATAACGCCACTAAAATTGCAGCGGCTAAACCAACACTTAACCCAATCAAATTTAATATAAAATGCTGTTTTTGCTGCTTAAAGGCGCGCAGCGCAGTAATGATATAATTTTTTAACATAATCAATTCCTTCTTCCCTAATCTCGGGTTCAGAATAAAAGTTGCTGATAAGCAACAAATTCACCAACCAGCTCACTTAACTCACCATAAGAGAGGTCGTTTTTGAGCATCACCACACCCAATGTGAGCAACATAAACACAGCGCTCAACCCAACGATATCCGAGCCAATTTGGGTGCCATGTTGCCATTGAGTGCACTGAAAAAAAGCGAGCATTAAGCCACCTCAACTTTTGGTTGGCTAAGCACGCCTTGCTGTTGTGAATTGGCTTTATCCACCATCACTTGGCCGTCGAGCAAACGCACCAACCGATCGGCATACGCGCCTTCTTTTTCTGAGTGAGTCACCATGATCACTGTGGTGCCTTCGCGATTGAGTTCGCGCAGCATCGCCATCACTTCGTCGCCATTTTTTGAGTCCAAATTACCAGTGGGCTCATCGGCTAAAATCAATTTCGGGTTAATCACCAAAGCACGCGCGACGGCAACACGCTGCTGCTGACCACCGGAAAGTTGCTGTGGTAAATGCTCTGCACGGTGATCAATGCCCACACGTTTTAAAATCGCTTCTACGCGTTGTTTACGCTCACTTTTGGAAACTTTTTGGTATTGCAGTGGCAACTCAACGTTTTGATAAACCGTTAATTCATCTATTAAGTTAAAGCTCTGAAAGACAAAACCAATGCTGGCTTTTCTTAGTTCTGCCAGTTGCTTTTCGCTGTAACCCGCAATGTCGGTGCCTGCAAAGTTGAAGTTGCCACTGGTGGGCGAATCGAGCATTCCTAAAATAGACAACAGAGTTGATTTACCGCAGCCAGATGGCCCCATAATGGCTAAAAACTCACCTTGATTTACGCTAAGATTAATATTATTAAGCGCTGTTGTTTCAATGTCTTGTGTGCGAAATACGCGGCTTAAATTGGTCAATGAAATCATAATTATTCTTCCTTAATTCGGTTTAATTATTCGAAATAAATTCGTTTTAAATGCTGTTAGTAACGTTAATCAATATAAAGCTGCTGTGCTTTATCAAAATTGCTGTAGGTTGAGGTGATCACTTTATCCCCGGCATTCAATCCTGAGAGGACTTGAAAGTAATCTTGATTCTTTTTACCTAGGCGAATATCACGGCGCACCGCTTTGTCGCCATCTTGTTCAAGGACATACACCCAATGGCCACCAGAACTGGTAAAAAATGCGCCGCGGTTGAGTAACAAGGCGTTATTTTTGTCATCACCCAACATCAACTCCACATCGATACTTTGGCCACGTTTCACCCCAAGAGTATTAGTCGGTAAATCAACCTCAATTTGAAATTGCGATTGCTGAACACGACTATCGATTTTACTCACCTTCGCTGCGATCGTTTCATTTTCAAGTGCCACCATTACTATCATTTCTCGTTGCACTTGATTGAGGTAAAACTCATCTAAACGTAAAACAAGTTTGTATTCATTTGGAATGTCGATTTGCCCCAAACGGGCTCCGCGATTTTTTGATTCACCAATTTCAACATCTAACTCACTGAGATAACCAGAAACGGGTGCTTTAACCAATAAGTTATCGAGGTTATCACGGGCAAACTGTAAGTTTTTTTCTAACATCGCGGCACTGTCGGCCAATTGAGCTACTTGCACTTCGCGAATGGCACTTTCTTGCTTTTGGCGCTCAAGGGTCAACTCTTTACGGGCTTTGTAATACGCAAGGTCTTCTTTTAATTCAGATAAGCGCTCTTGTGCTAACACGCCTTTTTCGACTAAAGGCTCGGTTTGTTTTAATCGGCGCGCCAAATGGGTGATCTGTAAATCAATTTCGAGTAAATCGCGGCGCAAATTCAGGCGACTGGTTTCCATAGTCATTTGTGTATTGCGTAAAAAATTCAACTGCTCGGTCACCTGCGCTTCACGGCTCATCACATCCAGCTGCAAATTAGTATTACTCAAACGCACCAGCGGTTGCCCTTTCTCTACAAACTCACCTTGCTCAACCAAACGTGCTTCAACTTGGCCACCGGCAATGCTATCAAGATAGATACTGGTTTTTGGCACCACTTGGCCTCGTAAGCTAAGGGCATCTTTAAACGCACCTTGCTTTACGGTACTAATAGTTACACTATTCAAACTTATATTTTGGCTTCGACCCTGCTCGGCATTTTGGCTAAAACCATAGGCTGCAGCTGCAACGCTCAGCGCAATCAATGAGACAGCCACTTTTTTAATATATTTTTGTGCTGTTGAACGTTCGATTTTTTTATCCATAATGCCACCTATTAAATGCAATTCACTGTGCTATTGACCGATAGGTATTACAAATGACGTGCCAGAATAAAATTACGAGTAATTACAGTTGCTTATGGTTTATTTCGACTTTTTCTTAGTTTAAAGTGTCCAATAATAGAACACTTTGAAATGAGGGTTCGTCCATTAATGGACACTTGGTACGATTTTGAGGTAGGCTAAATAGATAACAACACAGGTACAGATCATTCCATGAAACAAGCTGGTTCAATTCTCATTGTCGATGACAATCCCGATATTCTTATTGCTGCACGCTTGCTACTCAAACAGCACTATCAAAGCGTGAAAACCACCGATAACCCGTTTGATATTGAAGGATTGATCACCCAGCAAAAAAACACCGATTTTCCAATTGATGTGATTTTGCTCGATATGAACTTCAGTCAAGATGCTATCAGCGGCAAAGAAGGATTTTATTGGCTGAAAAAAATCATCGAGCAAGACCCAAGCATCGTAGTATTGTTGATGACCGCCTATAGCGATATTCAGCTCGCCGTTGATGCCATAAAAGCGGGTGCATCGGATTTTATTGCTAAGCCTTGGCTAAATGATCAACTACTCGGTGCAGTCGCCGCCGCTTTTTCTCACGCAAAAGATAAACAACAAGTCGGCCTACTCACTCGCCAAACTCAAGGGCTCAGCCAAGCACTGAATCAATCAGTGGGTGGTCAGCAATTTTCGTTTTTAGGGCAAAGTGCCGCAATGGCAGAGGTTTTTCAAACCATTGAAAAAGCTGCACAAACCGATGCCAATATTCTGATTACCGGCGAAAGCGGCACAGGTAAAGAACTCACCGCCCACGCCATTCATCAAGCCAGCCAACGGCGCGATTGCACCTTTATTGGCCTCGATATGGGTGCGGTGGCGCACAGCTTGTTTGAAAGCGAGTTATTTGGTCATAAAAAAGGCGCCTTTACCGACGCCAAAACCGATCGTATCGGAAAATTTGAACTAGCTCACTGTGGCAGCTTATTTTTAGATGAACTTGGCAACTTGCCCATGGAGCAACAAGCTAAGCTCTTGGCTGCGTTACAAAACCGCCAAATTACGCCCGTCGGTGGCAGCAAAGCCATTAACGTTGATATTCGTTTAATTTGTGCCACCAACGACAACTTACAGCAAGCAGTGAGCGAAGGGCGCTTTCGCCAAGATTTACTCTACCGTATTAACACGGTTGAAATTCGTCTGCCGCCTCTTCGCGAGCGAGTTGAAGACATCCCACTTCTGGCTGAGTATTACCTCACACATTTTGCACAAAAGTACAAACGCGAGCTCAGTATCAATTCTGACGATATGAGCGCCTTATGCCACTATTCTTGGCCTGGCAATGTGCGAGAGCTCGCCCACGCCATTGAACGCGCAGTCATTTTAACAGAAGGGAATATTCTGGATATTCGCTCTGTGGTTGGTAATCAAACGCTTCAAACGGCAAGCTATACCTCAGCGCTGACCGCTGAATCAATCACTTACGACACCTTTGATTTAGAAGTGCTTGAACAGCGTGCAGTACGCGCTGCGCTCAAGCATCACCAAGGTAATGTCAGCCATGCCGCTAAAGCACTTGGCTTAACCCGCGGCGCGATGTATCGCCGCCTTGAAAAATACGGGCTATAACCAATGCAATCACACTGGGTTTTGGCGGGCAACTTAGGCGCACTGATAGGCTTGAATTTACTCGCCTGTTATTTACTGCTTCAGCACGGATTGTCGGCGAGCTTATTTTTACTTGGCCTAATAAATATTGGGCTAATCGGGCATATTTTTAGCTTATTTAAACGCCAACAACGCCAAGCCGAAATGGTGATCCGCGCACTGGCCAACGGCGACAGTACCTTAGGTCTTGGCCACCAGCACCCCATGCGCCAACAATTCGAACAAGTTAAAGACCAAATGCAAACCGCACGCTTTAATGCCGAGCAACAAGCGCAGTTTTTACACGCTTTGTTAATTCATATTGATTTAGCCGTGCTCGTGTGTGATGACGATGGCGAAGTGATTGAATCTAACCCTGCGGTGTTTAAACTATTGGGTCAGTCCATTAATCACCTTAATAAATTAGGCGCTATAGGCGAGCTGTTACTCGCCAGTGATACAAACCTTCGGACCACCAGCCAATGGCAAAGCGGTGAACAACTCGACACGCTCTCGATCCAACTTAGTATTGCCACTATTCAAGGTAAAAACCGCCGGGTGATCAGCATTCAATCTATCCATGATCAGCTCCAGCATAAAGAGCAGCAAGCGTATAAACGCCTCACCAAAGTGCTGACCCACGAAGTCGCCAACTCCATCACACCACTGGCCTCACTCGCGCATACCTGCACCACCTTGCTGCCCGAGTCGCTACAATTTAATGATCAAGAAGACAAACAAGACTTACAACTAGCACTCAACACAATCGCATCACGAACCCAACATTTAGGCGAATTTATCGCTAGATTTCGCCAAATTAGTCGCCTACCCGCGCCAAATCTACACCCTACCGATTTAGCGCCTATGCTTGAGCGCGTAATCGCTTTGCATCAACAACAAGCAAGCAAACATGGCATTACCTTAACTCAGCAAACAGAAACACAACAATTAGTCATGCTCGATGCTTCGCAAGTCGAACAGGTCCTGATTAACTTGGTCAAAAACGCATTAGAAGTATTGATACAACAGCAACAAACAAAGCAACCAAGCGAACTCGCCCCTGAGGCCGCCATCCGCTTAACACTTGGCCAAAATACAGCGCAGCAATATTACCTCGAAGTGGCCGATACAGGCCCCGGCATTGCTGAGCACGTAGTTGAAATGATTTTTGTGCCATTTTTTACCACCAAACAACACGGCTCTGGCATAGGCCTGAGCCTCAGTCGGCAAATCATGCTCAACCACGGCGGCGATTTAATCTATTTAGCCAAAGAACAAGGCGCTTGTTTTCGGTGTGTGTTTGGATGAGGGGTTACCCTTGTAGGTCGTCGTTTACGGCGACAATCACCGTGAATGGCAGTCAATAGGTCTGGCGCAGGCATTGATGTCAATTTGTCGAGCTAAACCTCGGCCTACAGCCGATCTAGCCTTGTAGGTCGTCGTTTACGGCGACAATCACCGTGAATGGCAGTCAATAGGTCTGGCGCAGGCATTGATGTCAATTTGTCGAGCTAAACCTCGGCCTACAGCCGATCTAGCCTTGTAGGTCGTCGTTTACGGCGACAATCACCGTGAATGGCAGTCAATAGGTCTGGCGCAGGCATTGATGTCAATTTGTCGAGCTAAACCTCGGCCTACAGCCGATCTAGCCTTGTAGGTCGTCGTTTACGGCGACAATCACCGTGAATGGCAGTCAATAGGTCTGGCGCAGGCATTGATGTCAATTTGTCGAGCTAAACCTCGGCCTACAGCCGATCTAGCCTTGTAGGTCGTCGTTTACGGCGACAATCACCGTGAATGGCAGTCAATAGGTCTGGCGCAGGCATTGATGTCAATTTGTCGAGCTAAACCTCGGCCTACAGCCGATCTAGCCTTGTAGGTCGTCGTTTACGGCGACAATCACCGTGAATGGCAGTCAATAGGTCTGGCGCAGGCATTGATGTCAATTTGTCGAGCTAAACCTCGGCCTACAGCCGATCTAGCCTTGTAGGTCGTCGTTTACGGCGACAATCACCGTGAATGGCAGTCAATAGGTCTGGCGCAGGCATTGATGTCAATTTGTCGAGCTAAACCTCGGCCTACAGCCGATCTAGCCTTGTAGGTCGTCGTTTACGGCGACAATCACCGTGAATGGCAGTCAATAGGTCTGGCGCAGGCATTGATGTCAATTTGTCGAGCTAAACCTCGGCCTACAGCCGATCTAGCCTTGTAGGTCGTCGTTTACGGCGACAATCACCGTGAATGGCAGTCAATAGGTCTGGCGCAGGCATTGATGCCAATTTGTCGAGCTAAACCTCGGCCTACAGCCGATCTAGCCTTGTAGGTCGTCGTTTACGGCGACAATCACCGTGAATGGCAGTCAATAGGTCTGGCGCAGGCATTGATGCCAATTTGTCGAGCTAAACCTCGACCTACAACAGATCTAGCCTTGTAGGTCGTCGTTTACGGCGACAATCACCATGAATGGCAGTCAATAGGTCTGGCACAGGCATTGATGCCAATCTTCCGAGCTAAACCTCGACCTACAGCCGACCTGCGTTTTACAAATAAACGCTATTCCAATATGGATAATCGCCAATGTTTTTGACTAAACCACGTCGTAGTGGATTAGCAACTATATAACGCGAAACGCCAATTCTATCTTCTTCATGGCGTAAAGCATGATCAAAATAGGCATGTTGCCAAATAGTACCTGAAGTATTCAGTGATTGATTAATCAACCTTGCTGAAGCCCCTTTCAACTGCCCAACCACAGCACCTAAAGTCGTTTCGCCCAAAGACAATAAACCATGAAAATGATCCGGCATTAACACCCAGCTTAGCCATTGGCACTGATACTTAACTTCATTGTGGGTGATACATTGGCAAAATAATTGCGCTAAAGCTGGATTACTGAAATAAGGAAAGCGTTGCTGGCAAACAAAAGTAATAAAGTACTCACCATTCTTGGTCGATACACGACCTTTTCTGAGGTTATTCCAGCTCATAGCACAATCCTTTGCGTTAAATCATTATGCAAAGTTTAGTGAGTGAACTCTTTGATTACCAACGTAGATACTCTGTTCGCATTGTAGATCGGCATTCATGCCAACAAAAAAGCAAACGAAACCTGCTTTTTCACCTTTAAACCTGTCGCGCTAAAGCACGACCTACGGCAAAACATCGCATTGTAGGTCGGCATTTATGCCGACAAAATAAAGCAATTAACAATGAATAAAACTAACGTTGAATGCCTAACGCATTGCGCAGTGTTTCAATATCTTTATGCTGCTCAAAAAAGGCAACTACCGCTTGAATTTGTTGTTGTTTTTCACCAGTGAAATTAGCAGCTAAATAATCTTTTATTTCATCAAACTGCCATGTTAATTCCATTTCTTTTGGAATAGCGGCTATGGCCGTTAAAACATCATCAATGGTGTTATCCCCAAGTAAAAAGCGGATAAATTGCATCACAGCGAAAACTTGGCTGTCCTCAGACATATTTTCCACTTCAGCGATACGAACAAGCACCTGTTCAGGCGTTTCAAATAATAAAGCCAGTTCAGCCATGTAGACTAGTGTATTGTTTACACACGCTTCAATCTCAACATTACTAACGCCTTTAAATCGCACTAACAACTCCGTATGCGTATTCAAAGCAGCGCTGAAGTCTTTTTGTCTTCCATGAACAACACTTTGATTATACATCGCCTTGGCAACTGCAATTTGGATTTCTTCATTCGACGAGTCTTTAAACTGCTCAATCAAGATTGAGTAGCTGTTGAGTTCAGCGTCAGGCTTACCTAGCAAGCCATAAGCAACTCCTTGGTTAACCATCGCTTTAGCAACCTGCTGTTGAATTGCTGCATTCGGCGATCTTTTGAATTGCTTAATTAGTTCTGCGTAGGTGTTAAGTGCGCTCTTAATGTTACCTTGCTTACTATTTCTAAAGCCCTGATTAAAAATTGCATTTGCTACATATATTTGAATTGCTTCATTCTGCGATGTTTTAAACTGTGCAATCAACATGTCATAGCTGTTCAATTCAGCCACTTCATCCATCAATTTCATGTATGCCATTGCCTTACTCCATAATAGCTGTGCATTTAATAGAGTTTGCAGTTCATTTTCACGCAAGGCGCCAATCGCTAAATCTAACCATTTAAGAGCTGTTTGATAATCTTTTTTCCCATAACTCACATTGGCTAAAGATAAATATTCACGCGCTGTTGCATGTTCTTTATCTATTCTTTTTGTACTATTTTCCAGTACTCTTAAGTCGTCAGGATCAATCTCTTGCTTTGCTGCAATGGCTTTTAGTACGTTGTCGGCAGCGGCTTCAACTTCCTTTTTCTTATCTTCAATAATTTCCCTTGCTTCAGATAGATATTTTTGTAAGCCATTGACCACTAAGTTTAATTCATCTACTTTCGATTCTAATGAAGACTTTGCTTTTTCTAATATTTGATCAGCATTTTCGGCTATGAAAGTTTCCATTTGTTTTCCAGCCACATCACCAGCTTCTTTTTTACTTTTTCGGTAAACAATATAACCACCCAATGCGAGGAAAATAGTTAAGGCAGAAAACCACCAATTCATCATATCTTTCAGATCACCAATCCGACCATCAAACCCATTCAACTGATTAGTTTGTACTCTCTCTTGTGCTTCAAGTTTGGTTTGTAAGTTAGCAAGTTGCACTTTGAGCGTTTGCTGCGTGGTTTCGAGTGCTTTTACGTCATTGCCAAGGGCGGTTTGCTGTTTTAACTTTTCGTCTAAACGAGCAAGTTGATTTTGCATGGCAAATAATTGTTGATACTGCCAGTCGGGATGAGTTTGGGTGCTATTGACTGTGGATGTAGTGTGGGTGGCTGATACATTCGGCGCGGTTGTTGGCGAACTTGCTCCCGCTATAGTTATGTTTGGCAATGCCAATAACGATACCAATAAACATACTAATAATGAGTAATAACGCATCTATCATCCCTAAAAAATAAGCTCGCTTGGCCAATACTGAATCAGTAACCACACTTAAAACCCTGTTAATTTAACTGAGTTTTAACGTGCAAGCCACCTAAAAATCAAAAGGTTAGCCACTAAGGAGCAAGGTAATATTCATCACTATCAAATTTTATGTAAGTAACTCCTTTACGTAAGTAGCTCCACCACCAGCGGGCTAATAAGTAGTAATCCAAATTACGATTTGTCGTTGCTTTGCACCGTATTGCTGGATTGGGTTGACACCAAAGTCGCGGGCTTTGATTCATTGATGAATCATTACCGCACTCTCGAGCAAGAATTCGGCTTTCCAGTACTTCCAGAACAAGATGATCTCATCAGACTCATTGCTCACTTTGCAATTGAAAATAATCAAACAGAGATAGAAAAAATCATCCCTTTTTTATTGCAACATTACTCTGAAGGGCAAGCATCCTTAAAAGAAATCAAACAATATTTATTTCAAGAAGGCCTCTCAACAGCAGCTAAAAGAATCAAAATTTAATACTTGCTGGCCTACTAAGCCTTCGCGATATAAAGCTGCCAAGGCTTAGGCTAAAAGCCTGTAATCTCAACTAACAAGAAAAAAACTAAGTCAGCAACTCCAGTACCAGCGGGCTAATAAGTAGTAATCCAATCCAACTTACGACTCGTCGCTGTTTGGCACTGTACTGTTGGCTTGGTTTGATGCCAAACAGTGGGCAAATAATATCGATGCGACGCACTATTTCAAAAAACAGCCAACAACCAAAGAAGGTAACGCAGATAATAACGACAGGCTCCCATACTGGGCCAAGTTGTAAGGGAGTAAGCCAAAACGCCAAGCCGATAATCATGCTTTGATGCAAGATATAAAATGGGAAAACGGCGCTATTTAGCTTAGTTAATATTGGGTGATCGTGATTCAAAAAACGTTGTGCCAAAGCCAACATAAGCATGACACCAAGCAAGCGCTGTGCGGTGTAGAGCATATCCATACTGGTGATTTTCCATTGCTGAGCTATAGGGTTTTGCCAAATAACATGATAACCAATGATGACGAGCAGATAGCCCACAACAAACAGTATAAGGAACGTGCGCCAGTGGCGCTTTAATTGACTGTAAAACCCAGATTGCCAAGCCAACAAGTAGCCATAAAGTAAAAATAATGCGCCCATTGGGTAGCGAAAGGTCTCGCTTGGCCAGCTCAGTTTCAGCGCACACAGCGGCAACAGTAATACCATGAAAATAATAAGCGGCGACTGCTCACACAAGTGAGTTATTAAAGCCTGCACTTTAGATAAATGTAGTAATGGTAAAATCAACACCAGCAATAATGTGAATTGCCACAATGAGCGCAAATACCAAAGATGATTCACATCAACATGCGGCCAAATGCCGGCTTGATAATGTGAAAATATAGGATGCGATAAGTCAAAAAAAGCGCGATAAAACTGCCAAAAACCGAGGTTTAAGCCACTTTTTTGCGACATTTCAGCATAAAGCTGCACAGGAACGATCAACCAAACACCAGCCAGCAGCGGCAATAAAATCAGTATGCTACGGCTAGTTATAAAATGAGTAAAACTAGAGCGTGCCACAATAAAACGCAGCGCCGCACCTGAGATAAACCAAATCAACGCCATTCGCCATGGCGATAGTAATAACATGGCATTTTCAACATTTAGGCTTAAGTATTGGCTTTTAAAATGGAAGCCCCAGTTTTGGCTATACAACATGCCGGTGTGATAAAAAATCAACATACCAAAGGCCAGCACCCGTAGCCAGTCGAGTTCATAGCGCCTCGGCGGACTTATTTCTGTTTTGCTAAACACTTGCCGCCAAGGCGAAACGAATTTTTGAAGCCCAATAACGCAGTTTACTAGCATGCCCAACGTCCATTCTCTCTTTAAAATATGAGACTTAAGACTGATGCGATTCAGTACAAAGCCAAGCATAAAAGGCTGATAAAACAACCAGTAGGGATAAACGGTGGCTCAGAGGGATAGGGAGCTTGGCCTAATTAGCTTCGCTTGTTATGCTGCTATTAATTACCTTTAGTTAAAATGGCACCCTGCCAGTTATGCGAACATTAAACAGTACTCAATTACAGCATTTCCAGCAGTTTCAAGTTTGGTATGTTGCCTTATTGCTTAGTATGTATGTGCTGATTAATAACAGCATTAACGCCACCTCACAAATCATGGAAGCGCAGCGTGATGGCGCTTTGCCATTTATGTTGTGGGAACCGTTTGTTTGGGAATATTCAAGTGCGGTAGGTACCTTGTTGCTCTTTCCTGCTTTACTGTTTTTATTAAAACACCACCCTTTTAATTGGCAGGCTGTTGGGCGTTCCTTGACGACCTATTTTGCCGCCTCTGTATTTTACTGCTTGTTGCACGTTGCCATTATGGCGGGGCTGCGTAAGCTAATTTATGGGCTACAAGGGCGCGGTTATGACTTTGGCTTAAGTTGGTTTGAACTGGTGTATGAATACCGTAAAGATCTTTGGGCATTTTTGTTTTTTATCGTGATGATCAAGGTTTTTAGCTACCTCTTTGCCCAAATTATTGGTGAAGCTTCTACTTTAGCTAACAATGAAGACGAGCCTATTCCAACTCAATTCGACCGCTTTTTAGTTAAAAAGCTCGGTAAAGAATTTATTGTTAAAGTAAGCGACATTGATTGGCTTGAATCATCAGGCAACTATGTTAATTTGCACAGTGGTGAGCGCATTTACCCACTGCGCGCGACCCTTACTCAACTGAGTAACCAATTAGAAGCCCAAGGGTTTTGCCGCATTCATCGCAGCCACGCTGTCAAACTCGATGCGATAAAATCCATTACTCCGCTTGCAAGCGGCGACAGTGAAATAGCCTTGTACAATGGTAAAAAACTAAATTTATCAAGGCGCTATAAAGAGCAATTTAAGTCACAATTATTGTAGTCAGCGCCAGTCTGCTTTAGAAACAACACAAAAAAGAAACTGTAATGATAATGATTTTCAATAGCACCTCTGTTACGATAACGCCTTTCTAATCACCTTTCATATAGCCTTACAGATAAAATGAAATTAAATAACCTTACGCTTGCACTTCGCGTCGCCTTTTTTATTCCCTTGGGCTTAGTTAGCCACATATCTGCAGCCAATCAACAAGATGCAGCCACACAAGAGCCTGCCAAACAAGACATTGAAAAAATCATGGTCACGGGGCAAAAAATAACCCGCAGCCTACAAGAAACCACCAGCAGTGTTGCTGTACTGACCAGCGAAGTCATAGAGCAACAACAAATTGATACGTTTACTGATGTGCTGGTACGCACCGCAAATACCCACGCTGACGATTATGGCTTTAGTATCCGCGGGATTGATGGCTTTAATGTTTCGGGTGGGGGCAATAGCTATTTAGCCAGTGTCTATATTGATGGCGCCCCATTACCGGCGAGTTTGATTCGTAATGGTGGATTTTCGACTTGGGATGCCAAGCAAATCGAAATTTTGCGTGGCCCTCAATCAACCTTGCAAGGGCGTAATGCGTTGGCCGGTGCGGTGATCCTCAATACACAAGATGCCAGTTTTTATAATGAAGGAAAATACCGACTCACACTTGGCAGTAATGGCCAACAAGAAGCTGCGCTGGCAATTGGCGGTGGATTAATCGACGAGACTTTAGCATTTCGTTTTAGTGGCGAAGAAAAACGTTACGATGGCACCATCACCAATACCTTCAATAATAGTGATTCAGACACCGATGACTCGCATACTTATCGCTTAAAGCTACTTTATACCCCCGAAAACATCGATGGGTTTTCGGCGCAATTAAGCTTGATGAATGCCAAACGCGTGTATGGCGATGCGAACCTCACCATTGATGGTGGCACAGATCCTTTTGCAAACAGAGTGACGCAATACAACGATACACGTAGTCGCCAAGTCAGTACGGATTTAATTTCGTTAGGACTGAATTATGACCTCAATGAAGCCGTGTCATTTTCGTCTTATACCACTTACTCTGATGTTGTCGAAGCGTTTGATTGGGATTCGGATTATCCACAAGGTTTTGGTAGCACGCCAATCACAGATACCGGCAGTGCCACGCTTTACAACAATCAAGAAGATACCTTAACCCAAGAGTTTCGTTTTAACTTCGAATATGAGCAATTTAGTGCGGTAGCCGGTGCGTATTACTTCAAGGGTGACTCCACTGCGCTCAGTACGGGGTTAAATAACTATGTACTTGCTCGCTTAGGTTTATCGAGCTCAGCCTTACAGGCGCAATATCAATTAAGCCCACACATTGCAGATTTAGTGATCAGCCAATACGATGCATTTAACCCTGCCAAAACTGAAATTTTTTCGCTCAGTACCAGCGAAGTGACTAGCTACGCATTATTCGCTGATGGGGTGTGGCATATCAATGATCAGTGGGATATTTTAGCTGGGATCCGTTTTGACCGCGAAAAACAACAAAACGCAGCTGACGCAAAATATACCATTTTAAATCAAGACAAAATGCCACAAGCGAGTCATTACATCGGCACGCCTTATGCGGCCATCGCGCCACTTATTTCGGGAATAAACTCTCTTTTACTTGGCATGGCAGACAAAGCGTCACAAACCGCACCATTGAGTGATGCTTCGTTCAACACTGTACTCCCTAAAATTGGCGCAACGTATCACTTTAACGATGATTTAATTACCACATTCACCTATCAAAAAGGCTATCGCTCTGGTGGTGTTGGGGTGAATCAAGCTCGCTCTGAAGTGTTTGAATATGATCCGGAATACACCGATAACTACGAGCTTTCTATCCGCTCAACATGGCTCGATGGCAAATTAACTGCCAATGCCAATGTGTTCTATCTTGACTGGAAAGATCAGCAAGTATCGGTGCAGTTATCACCTAATAACTTCGATTTACAAACCTTTAATGCAGGTCAATCAACCGTCAAAGGAATGGAGTTAGAGCTCAACTATGTGATCAATCATAATCTGAAAACGTACTTAGCATTAGGCCATTCAGGAACTGAATTTACCGATTTTAAAGTTGTGACACCCACGTCCAATAACGGGCAAACAGAATTTGATTTATCAGGACGTCAATTTCCTGCACCAGAAAATACCCATAGCTTAGGTTTAACCTATCAAAGTGATGAAGGCTTTTTTACAGACATCAATGTGAATTATGCCAGCGCCGCACCGGATAGAACCAACCCATACAGAGATGGGTTAGAGCCGACTCACCCATATTTTGATTTGCATAATAACTCCCGCACCTTAGTAAACGCGCAATTAGGCTATGAATGGGAGTCATTTGGCGTTTATTTAGTCGGTAGCAACTTACTTGACGAAGAATATTTTGTTTCTAATCGGGTCAGAAACCCGCGATTAGGTAAACCCAGAGAGTTCGCACTGACGGTACGTGGCGTATTCGATTGGTAAACACATTCACTTAACCCTAATACAAAGGTGTCAATATTCTTGGTATCTTTGTTGTCGTCTTAGGGTCGATTTAACTCTGTAGCAAGGACATAATCATGAGTTTTTTCTTTCTCATCCCAGCCTATTGGCTTGCTGGTATTTGGTTATACGGGGCAAGTCCAAGACAACAATTCATTAAAAATCAGCGTTTTTATCCGCCACGTTGGTTCGCTTTGTGTGCTATTGCACTGTTAAGTTTACTGACGGTCGTATTATTTATCTACGCTCAGTACACCCTGCCTCTGGCGCTTGTTTTTACTTTACTGGTATGGATGTTTTTTATTCCAGCCCCTGTTTTTATGCTCAATCATAAGCCTGATTGGGCGCTCGCTAGCCTGTTTGCCATCGGTTTGATTAGCGCAATTTTCTATTTTATCGGGGGTTTATAATGTGGCATAAAACGTTTGCGGGGTTTCTCAGTGGCATCATAGTGATGATCTTAATCCCGAGCATTATAAGTTTATGGTTCCCAGCGCATATCAATTTGTTTCTTGCTATTTCTTTGGTGGTGTCGCTCACCGCTTGGCCGGGCGTTATGACCTGGTGTTATGGCGCAGAAACAAACAAACAAGCATGGCTAAGGGCCGCAAAACTCGCCTTGCCTACCTTGTTGATTTTTGTCGTCACTTTCTTTATTGCTGCGGGGCCTTCGGTATGAAAAAAACAACCTTAAAAAACCTCACTCATGCCCATGCTTGGCTCGGTTTGATCATCTCTGGAGTATTGATGATCGTCTTTGTTTGTGGCTCTTTGTCATTCTTTCGTGAAAATATCGTGCTATGGGACATGCAATACGATGCCCCGCATACACAAGTAACCGAAGACAGTGAGTTGATCCCTGTTTCCAATATTGCCAAACAGATTACCGCACAAGGACATACCTTTCCTGACGACCATGGGGTTTTTATTGAGCTACCCACAAAAGAGCAGCCCTATTATGTCAGTTATTTCGAAATCGAAACACCTGAAGGAAAACATGTCGATATCGAGCAAAGCTTTGACCCTTATACTGGTGAGATATTATCCCTAGATCAAAGTAACTATTATTTAGGGCATATGCTCTACCGAATGCATCTAAACCTCATGTTCCCAACAGGCGGAACCGAGCTTGTAGGCATTGTCTCTTTATTATTTTTTGTCATGGTACTGACGGGTTGTTTGATAGTGCTCAAAAAAATAATTAGCCACTATTACCAGTACAGAACCAACCGCAATAAAGACCTCTACCTCGATGGCCACACCATGATAGGAGTCAGCGCCCTGCCTTTTACCTTTATTTATGCACTGACCGGTGTGATGTTTAATTTAAGTATTATTCTTCAAGCTGGATTTGGCTTTGCGGTATTTAAAGGCAACATTCCAGCGTTAATGGAAACCGCAGACTTTTACAGCCCACCTCGTATTACCGAGCTTGCAAATGCACCTTCAGATTTAGCCCGAATAGATGAAATTATGGCTGATGCAAAACAGCGCCATCCAGATAAAAAGGTATATTTTGTTAATCTATTTGTACCAAATGATGCTAATGCGCAACTCGAAGTCGCGCTAACACAACCTCTGAGCTTTGAACGTGTCACTCGCCTTACTTATCAAGTCAATACCGCGACGTTATTACAAGAATATGTACCCAGCCAGTCGGCAACTGCAGGGACTTACGATGTATTAAGCACGTTACATACCGCAGAATTTGGCAGCAACATAATGAAGTTTGTCTATTTCATTTTAGGGCTGGGCTGCTGCTATTTAATTTTAACTGGTAACTTAATTTGGATAACCAAGCGAGAACAACAGCGCCAGCAAAGCCAACGCGGCCTTCAGTTTGTAAAAGCGATGACTTTGGCGCTGTCCAGCGGCACCCTCATCGCGGTAGCGAGTTGCTTTATAGCAGCTCGCTTTGCTCCTCAATCATGGTCGCAAGTCAGCTTACAACCATCGTTGTTTGGCATTATGATTGCGCTGTGTTTAATCCATGGTTGGTTTAGCAAACCTGCTCGTAACGCCATGATGCAACAACTCAGCCTGGCTGGCTTACTCTTTATTATCAATCCAATTTATGACTTGGTGCAGTGGCTAAGTGGTCATGTGACCCCTCACTATTTAACTGCCGATGTCTTGCTGGTGAACAGTGCCCTGCTAGTGATCTGTGGGTTTTGCTGGCTCTTAGTGCAGCATCACCGCGCCCCTGTTCAAGCCTTTGAAGGCACCCCTGCAACCCAGTCTTAAGCGATTAGGCGCAGCTCAAACTGAGCTGCGCCTAAACTTCTATGATCGCACATATTTACCCGCCTAAGTTCATTCATTAACCTGAACGCTGAATAATTACTGGTACACATTTATAGCGACATTGCATATAGTAAGTAGCGAAAAAATACTTTAATCCATTCATAATAAAAAGAATCACTATGGATAATCAGCACTTGCCCATTGATGCGGTATCACCGAACAACGACATAGTTCGCAATACCAATAAACAACCTTGGTTCACCAATGAACGACTTAATTTATTACTCGCTATTTGCGCGATTGTCATATCAGCCGCATCATTTTATGCCACTTTTATTCAAGCCAGTGCCGCGGAGCGGCAAGTAAAAGCCGCCACTTGGCCATGGCTTGAAGTCAGCACAGGTAACTTTAATGATGAAGAAAAACGTGAAGAAATCTCGTTTGAGCTCAAAAACTCAGGAGCTGGGCCGGCACTGATAAAATATGTGCACTTTAAATATCAAGATCAGAGCTATTCCGATATTAATCAATTACTCGATGCCTGCTGCTTTGATACCCATACTTATTACCAACGACTCAAAGAGTTACAAAACAAATCACCTAATATTGATTTTTTCAAAGAGTTTGGCTGGATCATGACCTCCAGCACTCACAATCGTTTGTTAGCCAGTGGTGAGAACATCCCCATGCTGACATTCTCCAAAACAGCCCACAACAAAACACTCTGGGATAAACTTAATACCGCCCGTTTTAATACCAGCACAGAACTATGCTACTGCTCAGTGCTAGAGCAATGCTACCTCAGCGATGGCCGAGGTGAAGTGAAAGAAGTTGCGCAGTGCCCAGTTATCCAGAAAAACCCACAAATCCTATCGAAAAACAGAGCGCTGCCAAATAAGAAGTGACTACAAAACCAGTTGAGCGCTCGGGTGATAGCATCACTCATGGTATATATGTCATTGCGCCCTATACCTTAATTGATTTTGCTGCCTCTTACGATTTTAGCGATCAATATCAGCTGGGTTTAGCCGTTAGTAACCTCACTGACAAACGCTATGTTGGCAGCTGTGTTGATATCAGGCGTTGTTGGGTGGGGGCTGAACGCAGCATTGAATTAACCCTCAACGCTTCGTTCTAATACGAAATACGCGAAAGCCTTGGGCTTATCAACCCCCAAGGCTTTCATTTAAAGTAAAACTGTATTGCGCTTGACCTTGCTCTTTTGATGTAAAGCTTCCGAGCCCAGCCAATTGTGCCAAAGCATCGCAACCAGATCCTGCTACAACGGTAAAATTGGAACTGGCAACCCCTGCAATAAATTGGCCTTGATGCTGGAAAACAACACTCCCTGCTTGTCCGACAATGCTTCCTGTGAAAGTTTCAAAGCCAACAAATTGTGCAGTGCCATCCGGTTGATAGCTCATCAAATACCGCAACTCGCTAGTCCCTTCAATATCGCCACTATAATGCTGGCTAATAACCGCAAGGCTTTGCTTTGCGCCATTATCACTTTCGCTATACGGGGTTTCTTGCCAATTTGTCACCTGAAAAGTGCCTGTCAGTTGTGCTTGAGTCATATTGTTGCCTTTGTTGTTATTGTGAAGATGAAGGAGAGGCCAATTGTGGCCAAGTTTGAATCAGTGCAAAGCTATGAATGAGGCCAATCACCAAACAAATACCCGAACTCCATAACCAAAATTCAGGGCTGCGTCCCATTGGAGTCGAGATTAAGAAAAAACCTCCCAGTCCTCGCACTACATAAACAGCCGTAATTAAAAGCAATGCTGTGCGACGTAAAGGTAAACGCCTAATTAACCCCGCAGCAGAAAACGCATATGCCGCCCACACACTTAAAACGCTAAATATAAATAAAGTAATCAATGTTGGTTTTATTAGCCCTTGTTCGGCCCATTGAGCCATTTGCTCACCCGCACCAAAAAAACGATACCAAGATGCACCAAAATAGATACAAGCTAAATGCAGTAACGCAGCCATCGAACTTAAACTGCCAGCCACTATAAATAATCGATTCATGTAGATTTCTCACATCCTTTTGAAATTTGAAACGCCTTGCGCTGTGATTAATACATACTCTGGTTGCAACTCAACAAACTGAGTATGCAAACTGCCATGAATAGAAAAGGAACACAAGTTTGTTCATTCCATAATCACTTGATTTTTAGTGACAAACAACCTGAGTATTTCACCGCTACGGACAGCTATCTCAGCGCAAATCGCGTTTTTACTAACGCACGCTGATTTAAAATATGCTTTTATATTTTTTATCGCGTTTGATATGCCACTTAACTCCGCTGTTCGCCAATGTGTTGCCGAAAATCTTTCCCTGTTTGAAGGCAAAACAGACCATCTTTATTTAGACAACCAAGGTTACCCAACCATCGGGATTGGCCATTGTATCGCTAACCTTGATGTCTTTTTACAGTTACCTATGGTGCGTATAGCCGATGGACAAACAGCCACAAAACAACAAAAAATAGCCGAGTACCAAAACATCAAGCAAAAGCCTCAGGGTTATAAAGCTGATTGGTACGCCGCTTTTTGCCAACTGCGCTTACCTGAAGCGGCCATCAATCAAATCCACCAGCAACAGCTCAATAAATTTCATCAAGAATTACGCCATGTATTTCAGCGAAGTCGTGGTTATAGCTGTGACTTTGAACAGCTACCTAGCCCAGTACAAATTGCGTTATTTGATTTGGTTTATAATGTTGGCAGTACTAATCTACAGCACAAGTGGCCCAAACTGCATCAGGCAATCAAACAACAAGATTGGCATGAAGCCGCTAAGCAAAGTAGTCGAAAAGGTATTCAAGCAGCAAGAAATGAGCATATACAAAGTTTGTTTTTAAGTGCTGGCGGACACACAAGTCCAAAGCTATTCGCCAAGCAAACAAAGAAAGCATCACGCCACAGACGCCATCATTCTTTACTCAAAAAAACATTGTCTTACATTGTGAATAAAGGGCTATTGGTATTGTTGAGAAAAGTATTTAGATGATTGCTTATCGACATTGCGAATATCGATAAGCAAATAAGCAAGCTATCTACGATAACCTTGTTAAGCACGAGACTCACCAATAGATAACTGCCAATGGATAACTCAGGTTACGTATTTAACTTCAATCTATTGGCAAGCCTGTTACCTGTACTAAAGGTTATTTAAAGACGACTGGCAAAGTACTTCTTTGATAGATGCGCAGCTCAGGCTCTGCCCACTGGCCATTCTTTAGGTATTGTGTGGCTACGTGCATCTGAGTGTGATCTAAACGGCTGGTGGATTTCACTTGTGTTATCCCTTCTTGCGAGCCTGTCACCTCTTCATAAGCAACAAACTCACCAGATTCAAGAATATCGATTCGCCCTTGAGTGTAAAATCCTGCGGTAGTGAAATAATAAAATACCACGCTATTTTGGCTTTTATCCCAAAAAATTAACGACTCTCCCCCATACATGCCGTTATTGATGGAATGCAAAGTACGGATTGCAGTGCCATTTAACGCCCGCTCCCAACGACTAACATCTTGCATAGGAGCCTGCCCCTCGGCGACGGGAAAATCAGCCTGCCAAGTACCCAAATATGGTTCAAATACCGCCAATTCTGATGCTAACCCTTTTACTTCTGCCTGAACAGAAACAGAAAACACGTTAATACCGAGTACTAAGAGCATTATTTTAAGTGAGTATTTGAGCATAAAATATTCCATTCGATTTTGAATAAGGAGTTCACTGTATCATAGCCATAAAAAACGCCATCTAAAAGATGGCGTCTAAACATAAGCATGTTATACAACGACTGGTTACTTCTTAATTGGTCGTTGCCAGCCATCGAGGTTACGTTGTTTGCCACGAGCAACCGCAAGTTGTTCGTCGTTTACTGATGTGGTAATCACTGAACCTGCGCCAACGGTTGCCGTGGCACCGATGCTAACAGGGGCAACCAAGGATGAATTAGAACCGATAAAGGCGTTGTCACCTATGATGGTTTTTGATTTATTAACACCATCGTAGTTACAGGTAATAGTACCTGCGCCAATGTTAACCTTTTCACCGATTTCCGCATCACCCAAATAAGTCAAATGGTTGGCTTTTGAACCTTTGCCTAAACGCGTTTTTTTCATTTCAACAAAATTACCAACGTGTGAATCTTCTTCCATCACTGAGCCTGGACGTAAGCGTGCATACGGGCCTAAAGTACATTTAGCTGCAACGGTCGCATCTTCAATCATAGTATTAGCTTTTATCACTGCGCCATCACCAATGCTACAGTTTTTAAGCACACAGTTAGGGCCTATCACCACGTTGTTACCTAGAGTGACATTCCCTTCAAAAATCACATTGATATCAATCAGTACATCTTCACCTGTCGTGACGGTACCACGGACATCAATTCGAGCAGGATCAGCCAGTGTTGCGCCATTGAGCATTAAAGTTTCGGCTTGCCATTGCTGAAGTGCTCGCTCAAGGCCTGCTAGTTGTACACGGTTGTTTGCGCCTTCTACTTCCATTGGGTGATCTGGATGCGCCGAGCTAATTTCCACGCCATCAGTGTGTGCCATGGCAACGATATCCGTTAAATAATATTCACCTTGTGCATTATTGTTGGATAAACGACTTAACCAGCCTTTTAATAAGCCACCATTCACCGCCATAATACCGGTGTTAACTTCGGTAATGGCTAATTGTTCAGGGCTAGCATCTTTTTGCTCAACAATTCCCACCAGCTTGCCGTTATCACGCAACATGCGACCATAGCCATTCGGGTTCTCTAAATGCACAGTCAGTACCGCTAAGCCCGCTTTAGGCGTAACAGACAACAAACGCTCTAGCGTTGATTGGCGCGTCAGTGGTACATCACCATACAAAACCAATACAGTATCCGTATCATTGATATGTGGGACAGCTTGAGCCACAGCGTGACCCGTTCCAAGCTGTTCAGCTTGCTGCACCCAATTAGCCTCGTTATGAGCCAATTGCTCTAATAATAATTCACCACCATGACCATAAACTAGATTTGTCGTTGTGGCCCCTAAAGCTTTGGCATTATCGATGACATGTTGCACCATGGCTTTGCCAGCTACTTGATGCAGTACTTTTGGTAGGGCTGAGCGCATGCGTGTTCCCTTGCCAGCGGCAAGGATGACTGTAGTTAAAGACATTAAAACAATTTCCTTTTTTCTTTGTTTTAAGCAGTCGTTTCTATTTTTACTTTTTTATCAAAGTGATTGCCACGCCCTGTGCGCAAATCCTTTATTTTTTAAGCAGAATAAAGTGATAAATTAGCTTAAATAAGAATCAAACTGCAAAGATGGCAGCTATTGTAACGAGGATTACTGACAGATATAAGTCTATTTTTGTTATCGCCGTAATATTCATCACTTCAAAAAGGCGTTTGTTTTTAAATGGGGAAATAAAAAGGATCGACCACACGGTCGACCCTTTGTTCACGGTTATTGTAGCTCTAAATTTAACTCGTTTTAAAACGGCCAACTAAGCTGGATAAATTATTCGCCTGACAATTTAATTCTTGTGAAGACGTTTTAACCTGGATTGAGAGTGCCGCATTGGACTGTGCATATTCATCAATCGAACAGATACTTTCAGATACAGAGTCAGCGGCAAATTTTTGCTGATTCGCAGCTTGTGCAATCGATGCATTCATGAGGGATAAACTGGCGATAACATTCGAGACTTCCACCAATCGATTACGCACTTGTGAGACTAAATCAATCCCTGACTCTGCCATTGAAGCGGCGTGATCCATCGAAGTCACTGCAGTTCCCGCTGCGTTTTTTAACGAATTTATGCGGTTTTGAATTTCGACGGTACTGACTTGGGTTCTTGCTGCTAAGCTTCTGACCTCATCGGCAACGACAGAAAAACCTCGACCATGCTCACCTGCACGAGCCGCTTCAATTGCTGCATTTAAAGCCAGTAAGTTGGTTTGTTCTGCAATTTCGTCAATCACCACTAAAATAGAATTAATCTCATCAACTTCATTATTCAAATCTGATATAGCGATAGATGCCTCTTTCACCCCAGTGACCAGCTTGTCTATCTGCTGACGAGCTTGCTCTGCAAACTCGGCACTTTGCTTAGAAATCGAGTCGGCATTTTCTGATGAATCCGATGACTGCTCGGTATTCATGGCAACTTCACGAATAGAGGCATGGAACTGCTCAACAGCTGCGGCAACCATTTCAGTTTGTGCCTTTTGTTTAGCAGCAGAATCCATTGCTATTTCAGTGCTGCCACTTAACTGACAAGACGACGCGGCTAGATTTTCACTGGTACTTTTGATGTCTATGACCAAATCTCGGATAAACATATTGAATAAATTAAACGCTTTACCTAAATCGCCAATTTCATCTTTACGCTTTGCTTCTTCAAGCTGACGAGTTAAATCAGCTCCACCTGTGGCAATGTCTTTTAGGTTATTTATTAAGTGTTGTAATGGTTTTGTAATTGAGCGCGCGAAGAACCAACTCAATGAAAGTGCTATCAATGCGATCGTGAGAGTAACGGTTGATGTAATAATGACGATGTTATCAAGCAATACGGTCGCACTTGAAAGGGCCTCTTTTTTATCAATCTCACTCATAATAGCCCACGTCATGCCCCCAACTTGCAAGGGAGCAAACGCTGAAAAAACAGGCTCTCCTCGATAATCAATATATTCTTGGAATCCTGATAATCCCTGTAATGCTTGCTCTACTCCGGGGCTAGTAACAGGCAGAATACCTATTGCACTTTGCTTAGTTATTATCTTTTGAGCTGTCACGGCATCTGATTGCGATAAACCTGAAACAAACCCTTTAAAATCTTCAATTAAAAACCGACTTTCTGTGCGCAAAAGTTTATTTGGCCCTACTAGATATGTTTCGCCAGACTCTCCCATACCCACATTCGGCCAGTTACTGTTATTTGTCATGACCGCATTGATTCTATCAAGCGGCATTTGCAACGCTAATACGGCGATTACTTGGTTACCTCGATAGATAGGTGATGTTATAAAAGCAGCGTTGTCTAAATAAGAAGGCAAATACGGTGAAAAATCACTTAAATGCGTTTGATTTTTACTTAAAGTAAGTCCACTTTGAAATGCTTTTGCTAAACCACTATTTGCCAAAACACCTTGATTGAGTGGCATGGCAAAGTCGACCTCTTTATGAACGGAATAAACGACATTACTTGATGTTGCATCAATGATAAATAAGTCATAAAAGCCAAAGCGATCGATATAATCGCGAAATACAGGGTGATACACCTCATGCCAAGTTGAGTAAGCAGTATTGCTTGCATCCTTATTTAGCAGGTGTTTTTGTCCTAAAGGGTTGCTGTTACTCGCGATGTATTGCGTTTGCCAATACTGAGTGACTTGATCGACTCCCTGATAAAAAGCACGGCTATCAAATTGCGCATTGTTATTACGCTTTTCAAACTCTTTTTGAAAGGTATTGGTATAAAACTGAGGCAATGACGATTGTGATATTTGTGGGTCAATATCAAAAAAAGCTTGACTAAGGTGTTCTGCGGCATCGATTACCATAAGGTTGTTTGTGAGACTGCTTGCTTGGTTTTCGATATCTTTAAAATAGCTTTCGATCTGCTGTTTTTTCTGCTCGCGCAAAGCGGTCAGGGAGTTTTTACTGTCTTGAGTAGCTGAGGTTAAAACATTACTAATGGTGGTCTGCCCTAGCAATGCTGACAAGGTAATTAATGGCAATATCGCTAAAGCCATCATCATTAGGATGAGCTTAGTTCCGACTTTCATCTTTATTTCCTTTTCCATGACGAAAAAATACAACCGTGTATTAGTGAAAAAGTATGGATTAAATCTGTTCGTAAGCAAAAAAAGCAAGTTGTTATTTTTTCATGTTCCTTAAATATGGATTTTCAGGCATAAAAAAAGCCACCTGCTGGTGGCTTTTTATTCGGTATGCTTGTTACTTACGAAGTGTTTGAAGTACTTTTAACTGCGCAATTGCACGAGACAATTCAATCGCAGCTTCTGCGTAATCAAAATCAGCAGCATCCGCTTTAGACATGTGCTCTTCAGCACGACGCTTAGCTTCTAATGCAACCTGTTCGTCAAGATCTTCAGCACGTACAGCAATATCAGATAGTACAGTTACAACGTTTGGTTGAACTTCTAATGTACCACCAGCGATGTAGATCATCTCTTCATCACCATTTTGCTTAACAACACGTACCATACCTGGTTTAAGGGCTGTCAGTAATGGAGCGTGACCAGGGTAAATACCCAGCTCACCTTCACTACCTGAAACTTGGAGTGTTTCTACGCGACCAGAAAAAATAGTATTTTCTGCGCTAACTACATCCAAATGAACAGTCATAGCTGCCATATTAGCCTCCTAAATTACATGTTTTTAGCTTTTTCGATCGCTTCATCGATAGAGCCAACCATGTAGAATGCTTGCTCAGGAAGCGTATCATAGTCACCGTTTAAGATGCCTTTAAAGCCAGCAATAGTGTCTTTAAGTGAAACGTATTTACCTGACGCACCTGTAAATACCTCAGCAACGAAGAACGGCTGAGATAGGAAACGTTGGATTTTACGAGCACGAGATACTAATTGCTTATCTTCATCTGATAATTCGTCCATACCTAGAATCGCGATGATGTCTTTTAGTTCTTTATAACGCTGAAGAACTGTTTGAACACCACGAGCAGCATCATAATGTTCTTGACCAATTACTAATGGGTCAAGTTGACGAGATGATGAATCTAGTGGATCTACCGCTGGGTAAATACCCAGTGATGCGATATCACGAGAAAGTACAACTGTTGCATCTAAGTGAGCAAAGGTTGTTGCTGGAGATGGATCCGTTAAATCATCCGCTGGTACGTATACCGCTTGGATTGAAGTAATTGAACCAGTCTTAGTAGAAGCGATACGCTCCTGTAAAACACCCATCTCTTCAGCTAGTGTAGGCTGGTAACCTACCGCTGAAGGCATACGACCTAGAAGTGCTGATACTTCAGTACCCGCTAGCGTATAACGGTAGATGTTATCTACGAAGAAAAGTACGTCGCGACCTTCGTCACGGAACTTCTCAGCCATAGTTAGACCTGTTAAAGCAACACGTAAACGGTTACCTGGAGGCTCATTCATCTGACCGTAAACTAGCGATACTTTATCAAGTACGTTAGATTCGTTCATTTCGTGATAGAAATCGTTACCTTCACGTGTACGCTCACCAACACCAGCGAATACTGAGTAACCGCTGTGCTCGATTGCGATGTTACGGATAAGTTCCATCATGTTTACTGTTTTACCAACACCAGCACCACCGAATAGACCAACTTTACCACCTTTAGCGAATGGACATACAAGGTCGATAACCTTGATACCAGTCTCTAAAAGTTCGATAGAGCTTGATTGATCTTCGTAGCTTGGTGCTGCACGGTGAATAGACATACGCTCTTCTTCACCGATTGGGCCCGCTTCATCAATTGGGTCACCAAGTACGTTCATGATACGACCTAGTGTCGCTTTGCCTACAGGAACCTGAATCGCTGCACCTGTGTTTTCTACTGCTGCACCACGACGTAAACCGTCAGTAGTACCAAGTGCGATACCACGTACCACACCGCCACCTAGCTGTTGTTGAACTTCTAGAGTTAAACCAGCTAAATCGCCATCTGTAATTTTGACTGCGTCGTATACGGCAGGCACGCTATTTTGTGGAAATTCGATATCCACAACGGCGCCGATAATTTGGACGACCTTACCTAAACTCATGTCTATTCCTCTCGTTAAACTTTGCCAAAGCAGCTTAAACTGCCGCTGAACCTGCTACGATTTCACTGATTTCTTGTGTGATCGCAGCTTGTCGCGCTTTGTTGTAAATAAGCTGAAGCTCATCCATCAGGTCGCCTGCATTGTCTGTTGCAGCTTTCATTGCAACCATACGAGCAGCCTGTTCTGAGGCAGCATTTTCAACCACACCTTGGTATACTTGAGACTCAATGAAACGCACCAATAAAGCTTCTAAAATAGCTTCAGGGTTTGGTTCATATAAGTAATCCCATGTGTGAGCAGATACTTCTTTTTCAGCTTTTGGCAAAGGGAGTAACTGATCGATCGTTGGCTCTTGCTTCATTGTGTTAACAAATTTATTGTAAACAACAAATAAGCGATCTATTTTACCTTCACTGTATGCATCTAGCATAACTTTAACTGGACCAATAACATCCGATAATGAAGGCACATCACCTAAACCAGAAGTTTGTGCGAGTACATTTCCACCAAAACGATTAAAAAAGCCTGATGCTTTGTTGCCGATAGCAGCAAAATCAGCATCTACGCCTTTTTCTTTCCACGCTTTGATTTGTAGTGCAACTTGCTTGAACTCATTTGTGTTCAAACCACCGCACAGACCACGGTCTGTAGAAATGACGATATAACCAACTCGCTTCACTTCACGCTCTTCTAAGAAAGGGTGAGTAAAATCAAGATTAGCTTGAGCAATACGACCAATCACTTTACGTATACTGTCAGCGTATGGACGGCTTGAAGCCACACGGTCTTGTGCTTTCTTCATTTTTGAAGCAGCAACCATTTCCATTGCGCTGGTGATCTTTTGAGTATTTTTAATACTCCCGATCTTGCTTTTAATCTCTTTTCCGCTGGCCATGACCTAATCTCCGAATCAATCTAGGTGACCGAAGTCACCTAATTAATAACTTACCAAGTTTGCGTTGCTTTAAACTTCTCTAGAAGTTCTTTAAGCTGCGCTTCGATCTCGGCGTTGTAGTTACCAGTTTCGTTGATTAGAGCCATTAGCTCTGCGTATGTGCTATTTGCATAAGAAAGTAATGACGCTTCGAAATCCATGATTTTAGCGATTTCGATATCTTTAAGATAACCTTTCTCAGCAGCAAATAGAGACAGAGACATTTCAGCAACAGACATTGGTGAATATTGTTTCTGTTTCATTAGCTCAGTTACGCGCTCACCGTGCTCTAATTGTGCACGAGTTGCATCATCAAGATCTGAAGCGAACTGAGAGAACGCTGCTAGTTCACGATACTGTGCTAGCGCTAGACGGATACCACCACCTAGTTTCTTAACGATTTTAGTTTGAGCTGCACCACCAACACGCGATACCGAGATACCAGCATTTACAGCTGGGCGGATACCTGAGTTGAATAAGTCAGTTTCTAAGAAGATCTGACCATCGGTGATAGAGATAACGTTAGTCGGTACGAACGCAGAAACGTCACCACCTTGAGTTTCAATGATTGGCAATGCCGTCAATGAACCTGTTTTACCTTTCACTTCACCATTAGTGAACTTCTCAACGTAATCAGCGTTTACACGTGATGCACGCTCTAGAAGACGAGAATGAAGATAGAATACGTCACCTGGGTATGCTTCACGGCCTGGTGGACGCTTAAGTAGCAATGAGATTTGACGATAAGCAACAGCTTGCTTAGATAAATCATCATATACGATTAAGGCATCTTCACCGCGGTCACGGAAATATTCACCCATAGTACAACCAGCAAATGGTGCTAGGAATTGAAGTGCAGCAGACTCAGATGCAGAAGCAACCACTACGATAGTGTTTTCTAATGCGCCGTGCTCTTCTAATTTACGTACTACGTTTGCAATCGTAGATGCTTTTTGACCAACCGCTACGTACACACATTTAACGCCTGTACCTTTTTGGTTAATGATCGCATCGATTGCTAATGCTGTTTTACCAGTTTGACGGTCACCGATTACTAGCTCACGCTGACCACGACCAACTGGAATCATCGCATCAATAGATTTATAACCAGTTTGCACTGGCTCATCTACAGATTGACGCTCGATTACACCTGGTGCAATTTTTTCTACTGGTTCAAAACCGTCGTTATCTAACGCGCCTTTACCATCGATAGGAGCACCAAGTGTGTTAACAACACGACCTAGTAAGCCACGACCGACTGGCACTTCTAAGATACGACCAGTTGATAATACTTTTTGGCCTTCAGTTAGATCCGCATAAGGACCCATAACTACCGCACCTACTGAGTCGCGCTCAAGGTTTAATGCGATAGCAAAACGGTTGCCTGGAAGCTCAATCATCTCACCTTGCATACAGTCAGCTAGACCGTGAATGCGGATGATACCATCTGTAACAGATACAATTGTACCTTCGTTACGGGCTTCACTTACAACTTCGAACTGTTCAATACGTTGTTTGATCAGATCAGAAATTTCAGTGGAATTAAGTTGCATGCTCTTTCTTCCCAATTACGATTGAAGTGTTACGGCTAGGCGGTTTAATTTACCGCGAATAGAGCCATCAATGACAGTGTCGCCAGCCTTAATAATAAGACCTCCAACAACTGCAGCGTCTACACTACAATTCAGCTTAACTTTGCGTGCGAAACGTTTTTCAAGTGCCGCTACCAATGATTCCTGCTTGCTAGCAGTCAATTCCGTTGCAGAAACGACATTCACGTCAATTTCTTTATCAAAATCTGCTTTAAATTCAGCAAATAATGTAGCAACTTCAGGTAAGGCGACTAAACGTTTGTTCTCAGCCATTACTTTAACAAGGTTTTGGCCATATTCGTTGAGTTGCTCTGCACAAATCTTGATGAATACATCAGCTTGTTCAGAAGCAGTAGGTAAGCCAGCTAGAACAGCAGCTGCTTGCTCATTGCTGGCAACTTGGCCAGCAAAAAACAACATCTCGTTCCAGCTTTCTACAGCACCTTTTTCAACGGCAAGTTCAAAAGCCGCTTTAGCGTATGGGCGAGCGATAGTAGTCAATTCAGACATGCTCAGACCCTCCTAATTAAAGCTCAGCAACAAGTTTTTCAACGATGTCACTGTGAGCGGCTTCATTAATCTCGCGCTCAAGAATTCTTTCAGCGCCTAAAATAGCCAATGTAGAAACTTGCTTACGCAAATCTTCTCTTACACGGTTACGTTCAGCTTCAACTTCAGAATGACCTTGAGCAATGATACTTTCGCGCTCTTCGTGACCACGAGCAGTCTCTTCGTCAACAATTTGCGTCGCACGCTTTTTAGCTTGTTCAATGATATCAGCCGCTTGAGCTTTTGCTTCTTTAAGCTGTTCTGCAGCTTTCTTTTGCGCAAGTTCTAAGTCTTTTTCGGCTCTATCAGAGGCAGCTAAACCATCTTCGATTTTCTTCTGGCGAGCTTCAATTGCACCGTTTAATGGTGGCCATACGTACTTCATACAGAATAATACGAAGACCGTAAACGCAATTAATTCACCGATAAGAGTGGCGTTTAAATTCACAACCGCTCCTCCTTAAATAGTAAGCTGTTCAAAAAATAAAATTAAAGTACGAACAACAATACCATTGCGATACCAACACCAATCATTGCAACAGCATCGATTAGACCAGCAAGGATGAACATCTTAACCTGTAGTGAAGGAGCTAATTCAGGTTGACGAGCACATGCTTCTAGGAATTTACCACCCATGTTACCGAAGCCGATTGCAGTACCGATAGCACCAAAACCGATAAGTAGAGCAACTGCGATAAACTTAATTGCTTCAGGCATTGATAATACTTGTTCCATTTTTTTCTCCAAAGTTTCAATTGTAAATTAAAGTTAAATATTAAAAGTAAAAATTAGTGATTGTCTGAACTAGCCATACTTAGGTAAACAACCGTCAGCATCATAAATACAAATGCTTGAAGAACGATTACTAAGATGTGGAACACAGCCCAAATAAAGTGTAACGGTAGCTGGTATAAACCAACTGCGCCGATTAAGATGAAAATCAACTCACCAGCATATAAGTTACCGAACAAACGCAGCGCTAACGAGAAAGGCTTAGCCACTAGTGCAATTGTTTCTAGTAATAAGTTACAAGGGATTAAGAAAATCATTGCTAATTTATTGTTCGAGCTGAACGGGTGCAATGTAAGTTCTTTAACGAAGCCCATGATTCCTTTGATCTTGATTGAATAACCAATCATCAATAAGAACACACCTAACGCAAGTGCAGCTGTTAAGTTGATATCAGTTGTCGGTACGATTTTCATGTACACGTCATGTGAATCCATACCAAATGCAGTTTCACCAACGAAACCAGCAAATGCAGGTAAGAAATCAACTGGTATCAAGTCCATTAAATTCATTAAGAATACCCAAACGAAAATCGTTAAGGCTAATGGCGCAATCAGACTGCTTTTACCATGGTATGTATCGCGAACGTTGTCACCAACGAACTCTACGATCATTTCAATAAAACACTGAAATTTTCCAGGTACACCTGTTGTTGATTTTGTAGCGGCACTTCGGAAGATCCATAAAAATAAAAGACCTAAACCGATAGACCATGCGAGGGTATCTACATGCCATGTCCAGAATCCACTATCCGCACATGCTTTATTGAAGGCTAGACCGGCGTCGGTCGAGCACATCTTTGCATTCGTCAAGTGGTGCTGAATATGGCTAGATAGAGTAACTTCTTCTGCAGCCATGTTATATCCCAAAAGTTAATGATTAAAAAAAACGGGCGCGAACAATCCGATAAATAACACCAATACATAAGCACTGAAAAAAGGTAATAACATCACCGAGTAAAACTTAAGTACGAATGCAAACATTATGATTGTCAGCAAAAATTTTAATCCGTTGCCTCGTTTCAACGAGGCATACACTTGATTTGCGCGACTTGCACCCACATAACGGAATGCATAGAGCGCAAATACAAAATTAGGGAGTACTGCAACGAGGCCACCTGCACCTGCAGACAGTCCGGCAAGAACTCCCCAACCTAAAAAAACAAATACTGCACAAATTATTGCAACACTACTCTGAAAGGCAATTAATCTTAATGCTGCCATTCTAAATCGGTTTGTTAAATGATTGACCAATTACTAAACCCTGTTTGAATGACAATTAATCGTCAGAGTACAAAAAAACTGGCAAAATTATACCGATTTCTAGCAGTTTTGCAACTTGAGTGATACATAATTGCTGTAAATAAAAATAACTTAAACAGCCGATAAAGCCTGATATTTATTCACTTATCAGTTCAGAATTAATCCGCTCAATAATGCCATCGAGTTCTTCCAAACTGGTGTAACTGATCACCATTTTCCCTTTGCCTTTTTTGTTGTAACTAATCGCTACATTGGCACCTAAGTTGTCAGATAGTTGACGTTCTAGCTGTTCAACATCAGGGTCTTTAACCACTTCAGGTTTTTCTGGCACAGGCTCTAGAGTATTTTTGACCAGTTTTTCAGTTTCACGAACTGTTAACACTTTAGCAACGACAATTCGTGCCGTTTCAGATTGAATATCACCCGAAAGCGCAAGTAAACAACGGGCATGACCCATTTCAATATCGCCATATTCGAGTAATTTTTTGACATCGTCGTTAAGATTATTCAAACGAAGTAAGTTTGTCACTGTGGTACGTGATTTCCCAACAGCATCTGCAACTTGTTGATGTGTTAGTTCAAATTCAGTTAATAAGCGCTCTAATGCGACAGCTTCTTCCATTGCATTGAGATCTTCACGTTGAATATTTTCAATTAATGCAATAGCAACAGCCGCTTCATCAGGCACATCTTTAATCAAACAAGGAACAACTTCTAGCCCAGCTAATTGGGCGGCACGCCAACGTCGTTCACCAGCGATAATTTCAAAATTATTATCGGCAACTGTACGTACAACAATAGGTTGAATAATCCCTTGTGAACGAATAGAAGCAGCGAGTTCTTCAAGCGCTTCTTCCGACATATCTCGGCGAGGTTGATATTTACCAGATTTCAAAAATTCAATGGGTAATTTTTGCAGCTCACTGGTGGGTTGTTCAACAGCAGTATGCGATTGAGCTTGTTCTGACGCGGTTAATTCTTGCTCTGCAGCTGCGGCAGAAGGCGGCTTGGATGACATAAGCAAAGCATCAAGGCCTCTTCCTAGTCCACGTTTTTTTGCTGACATATTAGCATTACCTCTAATTTTTTATGCGACTGCTGATTTTATTTTTTCTTTGCGACGTAACATTTCACCGGCTAACGCTAAATAGGCTTTTGCACCTGAAGAAGAGCGATCATAATACATAGCGGGCGTACCAAAGCTCGGCGCTTCGGCTAAGCGAACATTACGGGGGATCACAGTGCGGTACACTTTCTCGCCAAAATGTTGTTTCAGTTGTTCAGATACATCATTAGCCAAACGATTTCGAGGATCGTACATGGTTCTTAGAATCCCTTCAATTTGTAACTTGGGGTTCACCAGTTTAGCTAATTGAGTAATGGTATCCATTAAGGCTGTGAGACCTTCGAGAGCATAATATTCACACTGCATAGGCACTAATACTGAATCAGCAGCGGCCATCGCATTAACAGTGAGCATGTTTAGTGAAGGAGGGCAATCGATAAAAATAAACTCATAGCGATCTCGAATGAGTTCAAGTGCATTTCTAAGGCGAACTTCTCGAGCAAATAATTCCATCAATTTAACTTCAGCGGCGGTGACGTCACCATTGGCTGCAATTAAATGATATTCACCCGAAGTGTCAGTTTGAATCACTTCATCAAACGGTTTTTCATCAACCAATAAATCATAAACGGTTGCAACATCAGAATATTTATCGACGCCACTCCCCATGGTTGCATTACCTTGAGGATCTAAGTCAATTAATAAGACTTTTCGTTTTGTTGCCGCCATTGAAGCAGCCAAATTAACCGCGGTTGTAGTTTTACCTACACCACCTTTTTGGTTAGCTATTGCGATGACTTTTGCCACAGTATCCCCTGACGCTTAGTCTTTTTTTAGTATTATTAGATGCCTTTCTGCATGTAACTCAGGCACATTGAGTGAGATGTCTTTTTCAAATTTAATTTGATTTGGTAAAGACGCTATCTCATCACTTGGATATTGCCCTTTTAAAGCAATAAACCGTCCTGAATGATCAATCAAGTGTCCACACCAGTCAACCATATCTTGAAGCGATGCAAAAGCTCGACTTAAAACACCATCTAGTTTAACAGGTGCTTGAAACTCTTCCACTCTAGATTGAACAGGAGAAATATTATTCAATCCAAGTTCATGTTTTACTTGAGTAAGAAAACGAACTCGCTTACCTAAACTATCAAGTAAGATAAACTGAGTGTCTGGTAGAGCAATTGCTAAAATCACACCAGGCAAACCAGGCCCAGTGCCAACATCGATATAATGTTTGCCTGATAAATGCGGTGCGACAACTAAACTATCGAGAATGTGTTTCACCATCATTTCATTTGGATCACGAACAGAAGTGAGGTTATATGCTTTGTTCCATTTATTGAGTAACTCAACGTATTTCACTAGCTGCTGTTTTTGCAGTTCTGTTAGCTCAATATCAGTTTGAGCTAACAGTTTATTTAATTTTTCGAGTAACACACTAAGCCTTAACTATTTATGTTATGCAAGTTTGCGGATCAAGCCTTGTTTCTTGAGATACACCAATAATAACGAAATAGCGGCTGGTGTGATACCAGAAATACGCGACGCTTGTCCGATGGTTTGCGGACGAACATCAGTTAATTTAGCGACAACCTCATTAGAAAGACCTGACACTGTTGAGTAATCGTAATCGGCAGGTAAAATCGTTTGTTCATGACGAAGCTGTTTTTCAATCTCTTCTTGCTGGCGACTGATGTAACCAGCATATTTAATTTGAATTTCAACTTGCTCAAGTGCTTGTTGATTATCACTTTGTGAGCTTAAACCTTCGATCTTAGTCAGTTCAGCATAACTTACTTCAGGACGACGGATCAGATCTTCTAAACTCGCTTCGCGGGATAATGGCGATTTTAATAAATTATTAACGGCGTCAATTTGTGGATGATCTTTATGGATCCACACTTCCTTTAAGCGTTGAGATTCTTTTTCTATCTCTTCTAATTTTTCGTTAAACGCAGCCCAGCGCTCATCATTGACTAAGCCCAATTCTCGGCCCTTAGCAGTTAGACGAAGATCGGCGTTATCTTCACGAAGTAATAAACGATATTCAGCACGGCTAGTAAACATTCGGTATGGTTCTTTTGTGCCTAAAGTTGCAAGGTCATCAATTAACACTCCAACGTATGCTTCATCTCTTCGTGGAGTCCATGCTTCTTTTTCTTGCACTTTTAACGCTGCGTTCATACCAGCGATCAAGCCTTGTGCACCGGCTTCTTCATAACCGGTTGTGCCATTTATTTGGCCTGCAAAGAATAACCCTTCAATAAACTTGGTTTCCAATGACTGTTTTAAGTCTCTTGGATCAAAGAAGTCATATTCAATAGCATAACCAGGGCGACAAATATGAGCATTTTCAAAACCTTCAATTGATTGCACTATTTGCAATTGCACATCAAAAGGCAAGCTAGTTGAAATACCATTTGGATATAACTCATGAGTGGTGAGTCCTTCTGGCTCAACAAAAATTTGGTGGCGATCTTTATCTGCAAAACGCATGATCTTATCTTCGATAGACGGGCAGTAGCGTGGGCCAATCCCTTCAATCACACCAGCATACATAGGAGAACGATCTAAATTTTTGCGAATAACATCATGTGTTTTTTCATTGGTATAGGTGATGTAACACGGGATCTGAGTTGGGTGATCACTTTGTTTACCCATAAATGAAAATACTGGCGTGGGTGTATCACCAGGCTGAGTTTGCATTTTAGTAAAATCAACCGTACGAGCATCGATACGTGGAGGAGTGCCTGTTTTTAAACGATCAACTCTAAACGGTAACTCGCGTAAACGATGAGCAAGTGCGATCGATGGTGGATCGCCTGCACGACCGCCACTGAAATTCTCCATGCCAATATGTATTTGACCACCTAAGAAAGTACCAACGGTTAGGACCACTGAACCTGATGAGAAACGCAATCCCATTTGTGTCACGACACCAATAACACGATCGTTTTCGACAACGAGATCATCACATGATTGTTGGAAGATCTTTAAGTTTTCTTGGTTTTGTAAGGTTTGCTGTATCGCTTCTTTGTAAAGTTTGCGATCTGCTTGAGCACGAGTTGCACGAACTGCAGGTCCTTTAGAAGAGTTTAATGTTCTAAATTGGATCCCACCTTTGTCTATTGCTTGGGCCATTGCGCCGCCTAAGGCGTCAATTTCTTTAACTAAATGGCCTTTACCGATCCCACCGATCGCTGGATTACATGACATTTGGCCAAGTGTATCCATGTTGTGAGTAAGCAACAGAGTATTCATTCCCATTCGAGCGGAGGCTAATGCGGCTTCTGTGCCTGCATGTCCACCACCTACTACGATTACATCGAAATGTTCATGAAAAATCATCTATCAGATCCTATTACAAAGTGTCAGCAAATTACGAAAGGGAGCGTATTCTACCTATAAATTTACAGAAGGGAAATGGTTAAATTTTACGCAGGATCTAAAGAAAAGATCTTATATAAAATAAAGGATCTTTTAGAGAGATCTTATTAGATCTTACTACTAGTGATCGCCATTTCTGTAGATAAGTTCTAATTCCTATATTAGATCATAGGTTTAAGTTAGATCTTATCTTGTTAATATGATCGGATCATCCGCTACATAAGCTCTGTTTAAATAGCTGTTTTATGCACAGGCCGATCGAGTGATTTTTTTATCCAGTGGATAGTGCATGTTAAAAATGCAGGATAATCAGTGTTTATACACAATCAGATCTAAAAATCGAATATATTGTGGATAAGCTATATAAAACGATCGTTTTGTTTTTTACCGTTAGAACGCTTCTAACCAAGTAGGTAACCATGCTAAAGCTGCATCTTCAGGTAATAACTCATCAAGTACATTGATTTCTAGCCTTTGGCCAATTCGTTTAGCACCTTGAAGCTGTAATAATTCATCTAGCTTTATAGCTGCATGGTTAAAGGTATCGTAACTACGATCACCTAAACCTATGACTCCATATTGCAAGCCTTCTAAAGATCCTCTTTCACTTAAACTAGTTGCAAATGCTTGGATATTATCAGGTAAGTCACCGGCACCATGTGTAGATGTACAGATTAACCAAATCGCATTTTCTGTAGGGATCGCTTCTGGCTCAGGAAATTCATGTATTTGGCTAGTTAAATTTGCTGCACTAAGGGCTTGGTGGATCTGATCGGCTGTGTACTCTGCCGATCCCATTTGACTACCAACTATGATGTGGATCGTTTTCATTATTATCTAACTTGTTTGCTAATAAGCTGATCATAAACAATTTAGCTTTTAAACAGAAGGTCTTCTGTGAGTATTAATAACTTTGTTTTGTGTATTATATGTACTACTTATAGCTATTTATATTTAAGTTTATGATTATATAGGTTTTATTATTATATTTTTTGATTTCTGATATTGATCAACTTGTGTATAAAGATGGGGAAAGATCTGATTAAAGTGTCATTAATTTGAGTGTAACTCAATAGAGAATGTTATTTAGCTTAGGTTTTACTGTGATTATAGAGCTTTCTATTGATAAAAAAGCCCATATAACAGCGCGCTATTATTCTTGTGGATAGATCCGATCATTACCTGTCATTAGGATCGGCTAATCTGCCTTATTTTTAGATCTAATAAGTAGTGGTTTAGATCTAAATGATATAGATAAAAGATAAATAATCATGATATTGAGGTTTAAAGCAGTGGGGTTGTGCTGTTTTAAGTGGTTTATCCCCGAATCTAATCGTAAAAAATCATTTATTATTTTTATCAATACTACATAATGAGCAAATGTCGTGTTTATTTTGAGTTTTTGTATGAGTGTGATCTTTCATCGGATCAAGGAAGGGGAGTTTATTCGGCTGGTTGAAGCACGTGGTATTGATGATCTTTTCATTCAAGAGTCGCAATTAACGCCCGATAAGTATCACTTACTAGGCATTAATACGCAAACAAAAATTGGCTATGTTGTTCGCCATGGTCGCACCGATACCATGAGAGAGTGGCGATTAGATATCTTAGCAGCTCTAATTAAGCGCTTAGGATTCACCCGTTTTAATGTCAAAATGAATCCATAAGCATTGGGTTTTTGTTTATATTGTTTTATTAAATTAGCTGTAAACTCATTTCTGGATGATCAAATAATGCAGTAAGATCGTTTTCCTTATACATTAAATTGGCTATTTGATGAATAAATGAGATGGTAGCATCAGATAATCCATTACCGATAGAAAGCCTATTTATGCCTAACAATGCAGCTTTTTGATAATTAATTAATGACTTTTGGGCCATTAAGTTGACAGGAATTGAGATAGATTGAATGACTTTTTCTATCACTTTTTCATCGTTCAGACCTGGAAGAAAGATCCCATCAGCTCCTGATAATTGATAGGTTGTGATACGACTTAAAGCATCATCAATACAATAATCATCAACTAAAAACACATCAGATCGAGCGTTAATGAAGAATTCAGAGTAGCCTTCATTTCTTAATACATGTTTTAATTTAGATAAAATTTCCGCTTGATCTTTCATTGAACGCAAAGAGTTACTGCATTTAGAAGAGTCTTCAATATTGATCCCAACAGCTCCTAAGCGCGCTATTTGTAATACATGCTCACAGATTTGTGCATGATCATCGCTGTATCCTGATTCTATATCAACAGTCACTGGTAGCTTTACCGCACTAATAATGCGTCGAGTTTGTTCTAAAAAGGTCTCAAAATCACACTGTTCTGAATCGTTTTGACCTCGTGCATTGGCCATTCCCCAGCTAGTCGTCCCTAATGCTTTAAATCCGACTTGTTCAAGTATAATAGCTGAAAGAGGATCCCAAGCATTGGGTAAAATAAACGGTTTTTCACCTAAGTGTAGATTTTTAAAGAATGTATAGTGATTCATCTGCATATCCAGTTTTAAAAAGAATCACTATACTGAGTTGGGTTTTATTCGGCTGGCCATTAACGGTAGTGAAGGGAAGTGTTTGAGGATGAAGAAACAGGCGCTTAACGCGCCTTGATAGAGATGGTTATTACTTGCCGATACAATAAGTAAAAATTACAATAAAAACAGTAGGTTTATCTTTTGTTAGTGGGTCTGTGGTGGCCCACTTTCGCATTAGAAAATATCTTGCAAGTAAACTAAAGGAAAGTAAGCCCGATCACCAAGTTTAATCATCGATAGTTTATAGATGCTTTCCTGTTAAGAGCTTTTGCTGAATGCTTGATGAAATCACTCAGATCATCACTACTTTCAACCTTATTACTAAACAGCCAGTCATCTAGTTCTAATCGATTAAAAATGATTCTTCTCCCATTGGGTTTTGAATGAGGAATGATCCCTGCGTGAGTAAGTTTATAAATGTAGCTTTTAGCTAACCCCGTATAGATCACGCATTCATCTACGGTAAGGTTAGATACATTACTTAGATAGCTTTTTATCTGTACTTTTTCTAGTAAAGTCATCTTTTCAACATTACTTGGTCTGTCATTATTGCTCACGTTCATGGTCTACTCTCTAAAATTTCTTGGGAAAACGGGAATATTGGGAAAATCAAATTAATTCATCACTTTAAGTTGGGAAATAAACTTGGGAAAGTGTCTCATCTAAAGCTAAATCAGCCACAATTTGTTGTGGTAGCACCTTAAAGTAGCGACCTCCAGGTGGCCCACCTGCGATTACTTTCTTGAATGTTCCTCGACCTTCACGACTTTCCAACCAATGATTTTTACACATTAGTTTAATCGTATGAGAAATATCAGCTTTATAACTAACCTTTAATCCTTTCATAAATGCATCACGAGTTATGAACCAAGCAATCTGGCCATCTTTTTCTATCGCGTAGCCGAAGTTATCACCCAAAAACTTACCTTCAGGTAATAATTTTCGTCGCCAAAGTTTTAATGCAGCTGGTAATTGTTTTATCAACTTGTCATCTTCTGAATCACTAGAAGAGCCACGTATTTCGAGCCAAGCATCAAAAGCTTCTTTTGCGCTTTTTTCAGCAAGGCCTTTAGGCCAAGGCATAAGCCCAGCTGAAGCAGCCAATTCACCACTCACACCATGTAACGCAAATCTTTTTGCTGCTTCAATAACCTGATTGCCATTATTTTCTTTTGTTATTTCCCAATGGGTTAACATCGCTTTGATATTGCGATTTAAAAGAGTAGGGAGATCATCAATAGTGCTTAAGTACTCAACCCATTGTGGCATAACAGTGCCGTGATTTTCGTTAACGGCTTTCCAAATAGATTCAGAAAAGTCATTCATGTTGTTATGACCATAAAGATCGTCATAAGCACCGTGTTGTCTTTGGGCTGGTACTTCTAAAAAGCGGATTTCTTGACCTGCTTTTACGCCTTTATGTATTGATGAAAGTTTTTCTTCAAGTCCCATCTCACCGGTACTTAAAAAGATAAGTCGCCACTTTTTTCGCTGGCTTTGGGAGCCATCTTTATTACTGCGTGATTTTGACATTCCATTAGCTATTGTATAAATGGACTGATCGACGACCTCAGGGTCTACCTGATGCAGTTCATCTAAGCAAAGCAGTAAGTTATTGTGTTCTACCGCTATTGCTTCTAACCCATTAGCAGTGCTTCTCCATGCATAATAGAAGTCAGTACCTGAGTACAAGCTTGCTGCCATGATTAAGATCGTTGTTTTAGATACTTTGGACTTACCAAATAAGTGAACACCACAACTGGGCCAATTTAACCAGTGAAGTAGTGGGGCACATAAGCCTGTGCAAACAGTAAATGCAAGCAATAGATTATTTATACAGAGACTACCAACCTCTTTTTGCCAACTAGATAATGTACCTGCGGAACTTAAAAAATCAGCTTCTTTTGTGCCTGAGTAAATAACTTGCTCTGCTCCATTACTTACGGACCAACTGGGTGTAACAAAGCTATTATTAAGCCAGCCTGTTTGAGTCGAGCTTTTATATCGTTTCTCTGGCCTTGCTTGAATAAGGTAGGAAGTTATTGGGTCCCAAATACCTTTACGGCTTGATAGTGCAAGCCCTGTATCCACAAGCAATTCTTTTAACACCTTACCTTGATCATTAATTATGTGGCGTCGTGGTATCAGCTTACGTATGCAAATACCGTCTAAATTTTTCCACTCAACAAGCAAGCCGTAGTCTCGAGTACTGTTACCTCCTCTTGAAATGCCAAGTACTTGAATTGGGCCACACAAGAACCTTGGTTCTGAGTCGGCTGTTGGGGTGTAAAATAAACCCTTATCTCTAAGCTCAAACATAATAAAGCTCCTTTACTTTGATTTCTTTTAGTTTCGTTTGGAGTTATTTGAGCAGGAAATTTCATAGAATGCTGAGAGAAACTAGGGGGAGTTTCAGTGGGTTTTTCTGGCCTTTAAAAATAAGGCTTCCGGAAAAGTCAAGAGGTAATTTTTCCCGAATTTGGTATGAAAATGCTGCTTTTGAACGTAAAAAATTAGGCATGCCTAATTTTTTGCTTGAAAGATTGGATATCAGTTCGAGTTAATTGAGGGTTTTTCGATTTAAATGGAATAGAACAGCAAAAAATATCACCGTCGCTAGAATTAGGGCACATCCTGTTAGTAAAGGAGCCATAGCTATATTTTCCCCTCTTTAATTGCTTCAAATAAATCATGCTTCAATTTGTCGTAGTGGCGAGTCGCACGAATAGCCAGTACCATTAATACCCACATTTGAAACCATTCATAATCAGTCATAAGTACACCTTAATGTCTTGTATTACCTAAATAGATATTACCTTCCCAATTGCAAAGCTCTAAAATCCAGTTACTAATTTTCAACCGTTTAGTTGGATTAAGGCCTGTGAAAGGAAAGAAAATCTGAGCGCTACGATTTTTAAATGCGGAAAAGGACTCCAGTCGAATATCCCAAATATCGTCATGCTCATTCATTACATTAAATGCAAACGCTTTTTGTGTGGTTAAAGCAATAAACATCTCTTCTTCCGTTTCATTGCGAAGATTAAGCTCTAAACCTAATGGTTCACACTCATCCTCGATACCTGCTAAGCGGATCTTCAGCTCATCATATACAGGCTTAAATGGCCAAAGCTCTTTATTTGTCATTATTTCCCCTTTTAAAATTAGGCATGCCTAATTTACAGATAGGTATCGTAGAGCTCGCCACGAGCTTGAACGTCTTCAGCTTCTGCGCGAGTCATCTCTTCACCATCGGCAATAATGTTACCCATACCATCATCCAATTCATCTAGCTGGTCATTTTCTTCAGAAACTGATAGCAAAACATCAGCAACACCTAGTGCCACCAACCCTGTTACTTTTAACGCTTTTTTCCACATACGAGACTCCTAAAATTAGGCATGCCTAATTCGAACGATAATTGAGCTTACTTTTAGTTAAGTTGAATAGGGGAAGTAAATCAATAAGATATGTCTCACAGTGTAAAGTGGAATAAATAATTCATTGATATTTCAATTGGTTATTTATGTTTTTCATAAAAACAGCTTATTTTTTATATCAATTTAAACTTACTCAGTTTTGTACTAATAGTGTGGGGACGAAGAAACTAAACATAGGAAATATGCTAATTTATAGTATCTTGTTCATTAGCTATAAAAATATAAGGAAAACAAAGCGACATGGAATCTAAAACCGCTAAATATACTTTTTGGGGAGCTGTGATAGCAGCATTTATAACTGGTAGTATTGCTTTGTATGTTCATCTAGATGGCAAGGCTGCTGAAAATAAAGAAGTAAATGTTACTGGTAAGTTAGAAAAACCTAATGACGCTGCAAGACTTGCAATATCAAACGCCTATGTGCCTCCTGTGAATACATCTATTGATTCAGCGTTTTTTGTCGAGGTTATTAACTACTCTCAAATCACCGCTAAAGACGTGAATATAAAAATTAACTTTGGAGAGTCATCAGTTTCAAAATGCGAAACGCTGCCTGAAAATAAGTTTTTTGAAGAAAAAGAGTTAAAAAATAGCATAATCAATATTTCTGTCGAAGAAATTTTAGGCAGTGATAGCTTTTACATCTATTGCCTAATATCGCATCCAGTTTTTGATTCCATATTAGTTACGGGATCAAATTTATACTCAAATGCATTATTTGACTATGGTCAGCAAAAGCCATTAGAGATAGAAAGAACCTCGGGGTTTGTTACTTTCTTTAAAGTAATAGCATCTATTGTAGCACTTATATTTATCGGCTATTTCACCATATTAGTGATTTCGATACTAAACAATAAATTTAAAAAATTTAGCTGATTAATAGAAGCCTGAAAATTATGGCTAATCTTAAAATACAGCTAAGACAATGATTGAGCGATTTGGCATGCCAAATCGCTAGCTACCCAGGTATGCATAGGTTATCTTCAAACGTTCATGACCTAACTCTTGGCTAATTTGCTCACGGACTTTGGTATCGTGCTCATAATTGGTTGGCGACAGCTCTCTTCTATGCGGGCCACCGTCGGCAGGGCATTTCCAATCTGTAAGCTCTAAATAACGCTCCCTTGCGTAATGGTGACGCAATCCGTGATTTTTATTTAATCCAACTCGAATTGTTTCGCGGTCGTACTGTTCCATTTGTGACTTATAGTTCTTGTCAGGTTCGATAAGTGCGCCTTTGGTAACGGCAGCAATATCACGAATGAGCTGTCGTTGAGATTCTTTTAAGATCGGAATTTTGCGGTATTTGCCACCCTTAGCCCATGAGCCTTTTATTTGCAGAGTGTTAGCGTTTATCAAAGCATAGGATAAGCTAAATTTCATACACTCCTCTTTTCTAAGCCCAAATTCTTGCTGCAAACGCAGGGAAAGCTTGATTAATTCACTCTTGATCTTGGCATGCTTATCCATGTCTAACGTTTTTGACTTGCCAATGGGGTTGTTGCGAACTTTTGGAATGCCGTAATCATCATTGCTACGTGAACAGATATTAGGTTTACCTATTTTTACGGCAATCCAACGCAGTGCGGCCATTCTGTTTTTTATTGTTTTTGGTGCTAAACCTTCATCTTGCCAACGCGTTACAAGGTGATTGATATGTTTGGTTTTAAGGCCGGACGGGTCTTTTAATCTATAACCATGGCTAAGTAGCTGTGCTGCTGCAAGGTTTAAAACGTTGCTTCGTGTAGCTCGGGTGCTAAAGCTGCTTTCGCGGTGTGTGTCGTTCACCATTTGGTGAAGTCGATATCCTAATTGGCTCATTTCATGTTCCTCATAAATTTAAAAAGTAATTTTGAAAGTATTGAGAAAAACACCAAACCAAAGACCAGGGGGCGAAACGCCAAAATAGGTAAGTTTTAAAGCCATATGAACGGTGCGTAACCGAGCATATTGTCATAAGACATAAAGGCTAACTGGTCTAAAGCAACAAAGCTGAGCCGTGTGATTTCTGTTGAAATACAGCGCGAACTACTGTGGTTTATATTTGTGTTGTTTATAGGGGGTTGGTCGTATGACCCATAATGCTGCGAGTGCAGCTCCTCAGGAACGTGTTGCGGGCAGTGAATACGCCCTTTTTCTTTGTGCTCATTTCGAGCTAGTTCATAATTAAAATTATCACAGCGATCAGAGATTGCAACATCTTTTTGACGCGCTCAAATCTCCATCCCTCTTCTGGCCCTGCAATTTTTCAAGGCGGATTGGGTGTCGAGGCATCATGAGCAGTGGCCTCGACGGGCGACTCTGCGAGTCGTCCCTACCTCTTTCGAGTAGGGACGACTCAAACAGTAAAATGTAGTTAATTGAATGGGAAGTATGAATTTTTAATCAGATATTACGATGAATAACTGTAAAAAGAGCATCACAAAATATGATGCTCTTAAATTTAAGCAAATAGTCTTTCGGTCACTATTTTGGGAGTGTGTTTATTTTTTATTTCTTGAGAGGTAAAGCCTAAGTGTTCATAAACATTACCACCAATACCAGGAACAACCTCATTAGTTGAGCTATCCCTGATTTCGTCTTTAGCGAAATATTCAAAAATAAACTTTGCAGAAATTTCATCAGGAAATTCAAGTTTAAGCTTTCTCTCAGCATCTTTATGAATAACTGGCGCAACAACAAAAATTGTTTTTGGCTGCATAGATTCAATTAAAGCTGTCAAGTTGGTCTTCACAACACATGAACCAGAAATGATAGACTTTACAACTATCAGATTATCAGATTTTTCCGCACCAGACTCGATGAACTTTTTAATTATCGGCGCAGTACTTGGTGAACCCTTTACAGGAGTGCTGTGATGGTTCCAGAAACAAGCTAGTTTTATGTCCGAAACTTTACCTAATAGATTATCAATTAGACCTTTAGACAAAAAATCTGCATCTTCAGCGGTTGAAGCTACACAGTATGAATTCGAGCTCTTTAACCGAGGGGCGAGATTTTCACCTAAGCTATTGCCGAGTAAATACATCAACTCTTGGTACTTTGATGTAGTCACATCATGAGCAAGCAAGCCCTCTAAGTTTGATACTGCATCAGGGCATGTATTAATTTTATACATTCTATTTTTCATTCTAGTATCCCCAATGAGTATAGTTCCATAAAATTAGTAGGATTTGATTCTAAAATTACCTGGTTGAATGAACTTAATGCATCCTCACCGTCAATACCTACAAATCCCTCTAATCTACCCTTATCAGAAGAATAGACGTAAGTCAATTTATTATCAAGTGTTTGGTACGAAAACCCAGTTATATTATTCAGGATTTCAACTGCGCGCGAGTCTAGCATAATTTGCTTATTAAATGAACGTAAAAATTCAGGCTTGATTGCTCTAACCTCATCTAAAAAGTCGTGGACGTCGCAGTAAGTCCCTTTGTAGTTTTCCCATACACCTTTTACTACCGTATGGAGATGAGTTAATTTATCTATTTCGTCTGAGATACTTATGTTAGAAAGTGCTTCTCTAAGTTCGTGTTGCTCTAATAATGCAGTATTAATATTATCAATGTCTTTAAAAAGAACACAATGTGTATGGGTTCTTATATTTTCTGGAATTTCATTGTTTAAGCTGTTAAAAGTATCCTCGCAACTTAATGTTAAAATTGTTTGCGGATTAGTAATTCCGTTTTTTTCATCCAAGCGAAAATGAAAATGAAAGTCTATTGCAATAGGATGTTTCCCTGTTGTCCAAGATATGTTTGAACTATTTTTTAATTGAAAGCTTTGCTTCTGATTCAATGTTGTGTTGTGAATGACAAAATCATCAACAAAGTTAGGAACTTGGCTACCGAATAAAATTTGCTGTGAAGCTTGGTTATCTAGTATTTCGTGAATAGACTCTGATAGTTTAAATACCGCAAAGTTTGATTCGTAGCGGCTCCCTTTTTCGTTGCTTTTGCCACCACTTAATTTATTTTTAAGATACTTTGCTTCGTTTTCACCGAGTAACTGTTTTGCTTGATCTATAATTTCACTTTCGGTCATCAAATGTCTATCCATGATAATAATTAGTAAATAATTATCCATATAAAAATATGATAATCAATTAAAACAAAGTATTAATAAAATTGATAAAGCAAAACCACTCCTTTCAAACCCTGTAAAGCAATAAATCGGAACCCCGCAAGCGGGGCCCCCTTGCTTCGCAACCCTGCGGGCGATTTCTAGCTTGACTGGCTTTTCTCTGCGTAGTGAAGGTTATCCAAGAGGTATGTGGCGCTCTGAGTGGCAAGCACTCGACGCTTTCTTCATACCTCCTGGATACAACTGGCTTTTCAAATAAAAGCGGGAAAGAGGGAAGGTAAATAAGTTTGTATTTATTTGTTTTTATTGCATTTTCCCAGCTTCCCATATTTCCCAACTTAATATCCTTTATTGAAATAGACTAGGTAGGGTGGTCATCGCCTCTTTTCGCTTGCGATCTATGATGTCTGTATAGATTTGTGTCGTTTTTAACTCTGAATGACCAAGCAATTTTGAAACAGTATAAATATCGACATCATTAGTTAGCATACGCACAGCAAATGTGTGCCTCGCACAGTGAAAGGTAATGTGCTTTGTAATCCCCGCTCTGAGCATCCATTGTGTTAGTGCAACATTTGTATAGGTCGAGTACTTTAAGCCCTTAAAAACACGCTCATGGTCTTCTCCTGGCGTACCTAATAGCATGGTGGCATCAGATGGGAGGTGGAGGTATTGAAGCTGCTTAGTTTTAATGTGCTGAAAAGTTGCTCGTGGATCGATCATTGTGAGTTTGCCCCACGTTAGCTTTTGAATATCGCACCAGCGCATACCTGTGAGGCATCCGAATAAAAATGCTCGCTTCAGTACATCATACCGGCACTCTGTTTTATAAAGTGCAGTTACTTCTTCCTCTTCTAAGTAATTACGAGGGTTTTGTTCTATCTTGATGCTTTTTACTTCGTTTACAGGATTTCGACGAATAATGCCTTCGTGAAATGCTTTGTTTAAAGCCGCTCTCACTTTATTGAAATAGCATGATGTAGTATTTGAAGAAAGTAGCTTATCTGATTTTGTGCGTGCATGTTTTATTAGGTATGTTCTGAACCCAAGTAATACATCAGCATCGAAGTCAGCAAAGGATAAAGGGTTACCCTCACAATATCTCTTTAGATGCATTAACGATGATTCCCATAGCGATACGTTTGATGGGCTATCAGTGTGCTCTTTGTCATTAATTATTTGCTGCATGTAGCTATAAAAGCTTTCTTGCTGTTTTTCTGAGTCTTCAAAGTGATGCTTGTTGTTAGCTAAATCGACAATCGCTTGCGCTCTTATCTTTTCAGAAATATCTAAGGTCTTTTTATTGTGGTCACGTTGGAACTTGTCTTTAGGGTTGGCATAAATGAACAAGTCCATTGATTGTCTTTTACGGCGTTTAACTCGTTTGCCGTTTTCGTTTAGGTAAGAACCATAATTTCTGGTTAACAGTAGTTGTTGGCGGCCTGTGCTATCAGGTGATTTTTTCTCGATGGTTAGTTTCATAATAACTTCCTCTTTGGTGGACCAATAGTGGCCCACATCAAAGAAGTAGGTGGGCCGTTCAAGACCCATATTATGAAACTAAAGGAAACTATTGAAAGATAAGAAAGTTATTAAACGTATGAATAAATTAGGTTTTTTAACTTAAGTTGGATGTTTGTTTCCTTTAGTTTACCTTGTTATTTACCGATACAGAACGAGCTAAATATCTTACCTAATAAATCATCAGAGCTAAATTCACCAGTAATTTCATTAAGGTATTGCTGTGTTAGGCGTAATTCTTCCGCTAAAATTTCTCCTGCAATGTGCATTTCTAGTTGATCTCGACCTGTATGAAGATGGTGGGCAGCTTTATTGAGTGCCTCTAAATGTCGACGCCTTGCCATAAAACCGCCCTCTGTTGCACCTTGGTAACCCATACACTCTTTAAGGTGTTCTTTGACAAGTTCGATACCTTGGTTGTTTTTCGCGCTTAAACTGATGACAGGGTGATGATGCTGTTGTTGAATACCGACTTGCTCACCTGATAAATCAATTTTATTCCTGATCACCGTAATCCCTAAATTATCAGGTAGTTTATCAACAAACTCAGGCCATATTGTCGCAGGATCGGTTTCATGACTTTCTGTGCCATCAAGCATAAACAGCACGCGATCAGCTTGTTTTATTTCATCCCACGCACGTTCAATTCCTATTTGTTCTACCACATCAGGGCTATCTCGCAGCCCTGCAGTATCGATGATATGAAGTGGCATACCATCGATGTGAATATGCTCTCTAAGAACATCACGAGTGGTGCCTGCTATGTCAGTGACAATCGCTGCATCACGTCCAGCTAGCGCATTGAGTAAACTGGATTTACCGGCATTGGGTCGTCCTGCAATCACCACTCTCATACCTTCGCGAATAATGCTGCCTTGTTTTGCTTGGTTAGTGACTTCAGTCAGTTGTGTGATGATGGTATTTAAATCACCAGATACTTTTCCATCTGAAAGAAAATCGATTTCTTCATCTGGAAAATCAATAGCAGCTTCGACATACATACGCAGATGAATCACTTGTTCAACGAGCGTATCAATATGTTTAGAAAATTCGCCTTGTAGTGAATGTAGCGCGCTTTTTGCTGCTTGTTCTGAGGTTGCATTGATTAAGTCAGCAATGGCTTCTGCTTGCGTTAAATCGAGTTTATCGTTCATAAATGCGCGTTCGCTAAACTCACCTGGTTTGGCTAATCGTACGTCACTTATTTTACAAATTTCTTTGAGCAACATGTCCAGAACAATAGGGCCTCCATGACCTTGTAGCTCTAGCACATCTTCACCAGTAAATGAGTTTGGGCCTTCAAAAAACAATGCGATGCCTTGATCTAGCTCCTCGCCCGACAATGCTTTGAACGGGACATATTCGGCATAACGAGTTTTTGGGCATTTGCCGAGTAGTTGCTCTGCGACAGAGCGTGCTAATTTACCTGAGACGCGAATAATTCCCACGCCACCTCGGCCTGGGGCGGTTGCTTGTGCTGCTATTGTTTCTTGATTGATCATGATGTTATTTCAAAGAAGGACATGGCTTTTATTGTATAACAAAGCATTTGGCGCTGCTATTAAGTCACTCTATAGGCATAAAAAAAGGCGACATAATCGCCGCCTTTTCAATGAGAGAGTCGTTAACCTCTCACTTTTATTCCTTTTTTCTCCATTCCGCGGTAGATGATAAGCATCTGAGCGATAGAGATAAGGTTTGATACTAGCCAGTAAAGAACTAGACCAGATGGGAACCATAGGAAGAAAACAGAAAAGATAACAGGCATATACGTCATCATTTTTTGCTGCATCGGATCCGTGACAGTCATTGGCTGAAGTTTTTGCGTTAAGAACATACTCGCACCAAATAGAATTGGTAAAATGTAGTATGGGTCTTTTGCTGATAAATCCATTAACCACAAACCAAACTCAGCGTGGCGAAGCTCTACTGATTCGAGGAATACGTAGAATAAAGCTAAGAAAATAGGCATTTGTAATAACAGAGGGAAACAGCCACCCATAGGGTTTACTTTTTCTTTGCGGTACATTTCCATCATCGCTTGACCAAACTTTTGTTTGTCATCGCCATGCTTTTCTTTTAACGCCATGATTTTTGGCTGTAAGTTACGCATTTTTGCCATTGAGGTGTATTGCGCTTTGGTTAGCGGATATAAAAGCGTTTTCACAATAATAGTGATGGCAATAATGGCTAAACCCCAGTTGCCTAATAGTGCATATAACCATTTCAACAAGTCAAAAAGAGGCTGACTGATAAAAAATAACCAACCGTAATCAACGGTTAAGTCTAAGTCATCATGTAACGCTTTTAATGCTGCTTGATCTTTTGGACCGACATAAAAAGTTGCGCTTAAATGCTCTTGTTGGCCAGCTGCAATTGTTGTTACCGGTCCTTTTACACCCATAATGGCTGAGTTGTCAGAGAGTTTACGGCTATAAATATTGTTTTGTTCGTCTTGTTTAGGCACCCAAGCACTGACAAAGTAGTGTTGAATAAATGAAACATATCCGCCAGCAGTATCGATGCTGATATTTTTATCTTCGATATCAGAGAAAGAATATTTTTCGTATGGCTTTTCAAACGCACCATATGCAAAACCTAGGTAGCTTTGATCAATCATGCTGCCTTTATCTTGAATTGTGCGTTTGATTTGGCTAAATAACTGCACATTCGCGTTATTGGCCGTGCTGTTGTTAATTGTATATTCAACTTCTACCGCATAGTTACCCGCTTTAAAAACATATGTTTTAATGAACTCGATGCCTTTTGCATCAACATATGTCATTGGAACGCGAAGCTCATCACCTGCTAAGGTGTAACTTGGTTGAGTCGTGTTATAAATCGGACGGCCATTAGGGCTAGCATCAGGGCCATCAATACCAATTAAACCACTTTGTGAATAGTATTGATTTCCAGTTAGTTCACCAAGTAGCATAAATGGTTCTTCACCATGTTGCTCTGTTGGGTATTGCAGTAAATTTACTTCTACAATATCACCACCTTTAGTATCTAACTTAACGGTCAATACATCAGTCGTCACTGAAATATAAGATTGACTTGGACGTTGAATTTGACCCGGTACAGAAGAGTCACTCGATGATGGAATGAATGTATCATCAGTTGATTGAGTGGCGTCGTTTACTTGTGTTGAAGCACTTTGTACGGCTTGAGGCTGAGGACCATAATCACTATTCCATTCCTGAAATAATAAAAATGACACTAGCATTAAGCCGATAAATAAAAACGTGCGTTGAGATTCCATAACAGCTCTTATTTCTCGTATTTATGATTAATTGGATTTTTCGTTCCAGGCACAGGATCATCTCCACCTGAATGCAAAGGATGACATTTCAATATGCGTTTTAACGATAACCAACTGCCTTTAATTAAACCATGATAAGTAATAGCTTCAATGGCGTAACTTGAGCAAGTTGGATTAAAGCGACAATGTGGGCCGAGTAATGGACTAATCCACTTCTGATAACCGCGAATCAAAAACAAGAATATCATTTTGGGTATTTTTGTAATTTGATACATGGTTAATGCCTACACAATAGCCTTAGTGTACAAGTGTAAAACAAATACATTTGTATGTTTTGCATCAGGCAAAACGGCATGATTAAAAGGTGAGCTAAAGATACCCTAAATGCCTTACTAATTCTATCGCTATCGCAATAGTTTGTTTTATTTAGTGGGCTTACGTGGGCGTTTTTTAAACGGTGGAGGCTTAGGTGCGCCAGGTTTACAACGCTCATTAAGCTTTAACCAAAGTTTATTAAGCTGTTTAGTTAATAAAGCATTGTCTTGTTTATCACAGCCATCTTTAACCATTAAAACAATGTCTATATTGTCGAGCTTATGTTGGCTTAAACGAAAACTTTCGCGAGCTAGTCGTTTAATGCGATTACGTTGGTTAGCTTGTTTAACGCGTTTTTTTGCAACGGTTAGACCTAAACGTGGTGTGTTTTCTTGATTAGGTTTTGCAAGCAGGGTGAAGTTTTCAGTGGCAGCCCGAACAGGCTCATTGAAGATTCTTGAATAATGCGAGGGAGTTAACAGACGTAACTCCCTGCCAAAGCCAAAGCTTTCCACTATATTAAGCAGAAAGTACTTTACGGCCTTTTGCACGACGACGAGCAATTAATTTGCGGCCGTTTGTAGTTGCCATGCGAGCACGGAAACCGTGACTACGTTTGCGCTTAAGTACGCTTGGTTGAAAAGTTCTTTTCATAACATTTCTCCGATCGGTTAAAGTAAAAACATCCTATGCAGGTCGCGATCCTGGCACAGGTGCCATTGCGAGCGCGAGATGTTATAGATATGACCTATTAAAGTCAACAATAAATGCCTGCCTTTCACGCTTAATTGATACTTTTTATTGCTTATATATAGAGTGGTGCTTTCTGTTAGGATCAAAACGATCCTTTCTATTAACAAAGTTTTCCACAATCTTTTGGCATAAGTTGATCATAAGCTCTGGAAAAGTAGATTTGATCGCGTTTTTTTTGCTAGATCTATCGCTTTATCGCGAATGTATCTTGATCAAGATAGAAAATATATAAATATAAAAAACAGTGGGTTAGGTTGTTTTGTCGCTCAGATCACAAATTAAAAAAAAATCAATATTGAACTTGTGGATAAACTCGATTCATAATGGCATGCTGTATTGCGTTCTCACACGCTATTTTTGGTCTATTTAGATGACCGGGAATAATGTTTTATCACTGGGAGTTAACTGTGTATCTGTCGGTTTGGCAAAGTTGTTTATATGTCCTACAAGATGAACTACCTTCACAACAATTTAGTATGTGGGTTCGTCCTCTTCAGGCGGAAAGTACCGAGGATACCTTGACTATTTATGCACCGAATCGTTTTGTGCTCGATTGGGTCCGTGAAAAGTATTTAAATCGTATCAATGAATTATTGGTCGAAATTTGTGGGAATGAAACGCCAACCCTGCGTTTTGATGTTGGGAGTAAACCGGTTTTAAATAAACCTGCGCCTGTGGCCAATGTTGATGCTCCAGTAAGCAGTAATAAAACACGGGCCGAGGTCACCGCTCCTCAAGTTGTTGAGCCTGCAGTCAAAAATATACATAAATCAAATATCAAAGAAACTTATACATTCGATAGCTTTGTTGAAGGTAAATCGAATCAACTTGCTAAAGCGGCCGCCTCTCAAGTGTCTGATAACCCAGGTACTGCTTTTAACCCTGTTTTTATCTATGGCGGGACAGGTTTAGGTAAGACGCATTTATTACATGCTGTTGGTAATGGTATTTTGGCTAACAAGCCCAATGCCAAAATAGCTTATATGCATTCAGAGCGCTTTGTACAAGATATGGTGCGTGCGCTACAAAACAATGCGATAGAAGAGTTTAAGCGTTATTACCGAAGTGTTGATGCCTTATTGATTGATGACATTCAGTTTTTTGCAAACAAAGAACGTTCTCAAGAAGAATTTTTCCATACCTTTAATGCATTGCTTGAAGGTAATCAGCAGATCATTTTGACATCAGATCGTTACCCTAAAGAGATCGAAGGGGTCGAAGATCGCCTTAAATCGCGATTTGGTTGGGGATTAACGATCGCGATCGAGCCACCTGAATTAGAAACGCGAGTCGCTATTTTGATGAAAAAGGCGCAGCAGAGTAAAATTAAATTACCCGAAGAAGTCGCCTTTTTTATTGCAAAAAGATTGCGTTCAAATGTAAGAGAGCTAGAAGGTGCACTTAATAGGGTGATAGCGAATGCCAACTTCACTGGTCGTCCTATCACAATTGATTTTGTCAAAGAAGCGCTGCGCGACTTATTAGCATTACAAGACAAATTAGTAACGATTGATAATATTCAACGTACTGTTGCTGAGTATTACCGGATCCGTGTTTCAGATCTACTTTCAAAGCGCCGCAGTCGCTCTGTCGCAAGGCCTCGTCAAGTGGCAATGGCTTTATCAAAAGAACTGACTAATCACAGTCTCCCTGAAATTGGGGATGCATTTGGTGGGCGAGATCACACAACGGTTCTGCATGCGTGTCGTAAAATAAAGTCATTACGTGAAGAAACGCACGAAATTAAAGAAGATTATCAAAACCTAATACGTACACTCTCATCTTAGGGTTATCTCAATTATGCAAATAACAATTCCAAGAGACCAATTTCTTAAGCCTCTCATTCAAGTATCGGGAGCGATAGAGCGCAAGCATACCTTACCGATTCTATCGAACGTATTACTTGAAATCGCAGATGGAAAATTATTGATGACCGGAACCGATTTAGAAATTGAATTGGTTGCTAGCGTGGTACTAAATGACTTTGCTGATAATACAAAGCTCACTTTGCCTGCTAAGAAATTACTCGATATTTGTAAGAGCCTTCCAGATGGCTGTGATTTGACTTTTTCAGCTCAAGAGACACAAGTCTTGCTGACATCAGGCAAAAGTCGTTTTTCTTTAGCATGTCTTCCTGCGATTGATTTTCCAAATTTGGAGCAATGGGATGGTGAAGTTGATTTTCAAATAACCCGTAATGAATTGCGCAAACTTTTAGAAAGTACTCATTTTTCTATGGCGAACCAAGATGTTCGTTATTATTTAAATGGTATGTCATTTGAAGTTGATAACTCTGAGATTAAAACAGTTGCTACAGATGGCCACCGTTTAGCATTATCGCAAAAAAAACTAGATTACTCATTGAATACGCAGCGTCAACTGATCATCCCACGTAAAGGTGTTCAAGAGATTATGCGTCTGATGGTGAGTGACGATAGCTTAGTCACTATTCAATTTGGTGCAAATCACTTTCGTATCATAGATCAAGAGTTTACTTTTACGAGTAAATTAGTTGATGGTCGTTTTCCTGATTATCGCCGTGTATTGCCTCGCGGAGGAGATAAAGTTGTCACCGCTAACAGAGAGTGGTTACGCAGTGCTTTTTCTCGTGTATCTATTTTATCTAATGAAAAATTCAGAGGCGTTAGGCTTAATTTTTCTGCTGGTGAGCTAAAGATTACTGCTAACAATCCAGAACAAGAGCAAGCAGAAGAAGTTGTTGAGGTGTCTTATGATGGACCCGATCTTGAAATTGGATTTAATGTTTCTTATGTATTGGATGTACTCAATACATTAAAAACTGAAGATGTGTCATTTACTTTGTCTGATTCAAACAGCAGTGCGCTAGTTGAAGGGACTGGTGATAATGAAGCTATGTATGTTGTCATGCCGATGCGTTTATAAGAAATGAGCCTTGAGCTACTTAACGTTAAACATTTTCGCAATTTAAGTGATTTATCTTTTAAGCCTGTAAATGGTGTGAATATTATTTACGGTGAAAATGGTAGCGGCAAGACCAGTTTGCTTGAAGCGATTTATTATTTGTCTCATGGTAAATCGTTTCGTACCGTAAAATATAAAAATATTATTAATCATCAACAAGAGTGCTTTTTTATCCATGCAAAAAAGCGTGTTGATCAGTTGGTACTCCCTGTTGGTATTAGTAAAAATCAGACTGGTGACACTGAGTTAAAAATCCAAGGTAAAACCTGTCGCCGTATGGCCGAGTTGGCAGAGCTAATACCAGTCCAAGTTATTACGCCAGAAAGTTACTCTCTTTTTTTTGGTGGTCCTAAAGAACGTCGAAAATTTCTAGATTTCGGATTGTTCCACGTGGAACATCAGTTCTTTTCTTTGTGGGTTTCATTTAATAAACTTCTCAAACAACGAAATGCATTATTAAAACAAAAGCCCCGCAACTATCATGAACAGATAAAGTATTGGGATAAAGAGTTTGTTAGACTGGCTATAGAAATAAATACACTGCGTACCGAATATTTAGAGAGGTTTCGTAGCGTTTTTTTTGATAAAATAGCCGCTAATTTAACACTAGTTTCTGACCTTGAAATCAAGTTTAATAGTGGTTGGAAAACAGAAATTGATTTACAGCAGGTCATGGAGCAAAGCTTTGAGCGAGATATTCGCCAAGGCTTTACCAGCTTTGGACCACATAAAGCTGATATCACTTTTGTAGTAAATGACACCATAGTTGAAAATTATTTTTCGCGTGGTCAATTGAAGTTATTACTGTATGCATTAAAAGTGACACAAAATTGTATAATTGAAGCCGAAACAGAAAAGCAGTCAATTTTACTAATAGATGATTTAAGCTCTGAGTTGAGCGTTGATACTCGAACTGAAGTTGGTCATTTACTTGCCAAATGTCAGTCTCAAATTTTTATCACCGCTATTGATTCTGAGAGTGTATCTGCCGTGTTGGAACCTATGACAAGAAAATTAGAAATGTTCCACGTGAAACATGGCAACCTTATAACAAGTTAATTGGAATAAACCATGTCTGAAAATTACGATTCGTCGAGTATAAAAGTACTAAAAGGATTGGATGCAGTACGAAAGCGTCCAGGTATGTACATTGGAGACACGGATGATGGTTCCGGTCTACACCACATGGTCTTCGAAGTTGTCGATAACTCGATTGATGAAGCATTAGCGGGTCATTGTGATGATATCTATATAACCATTCATACAGATGGTTCTGTATCAGTTCGCGATAATGGACGTGGTATCCCGACATCAATCCATGAAGAAGAAGGCGTATCTGCCGCAGAAGTTATTATGACTGTACTTCATGCCGGTGGTAAGTTTGATGATAACTCTTATAAAGTATCTGGTGGTCTGCATGGTGTAGGTGTATCGGTAGTAAATGCACTTTCAGAAAAACTGCGTTTAACTATTCGACGTGAAGGTAAAATTCACGAACAAACCTACACACGCGGTGAGCCTGATGCACCGCTTGCAGCTATAGGTGATTCTGAAACGACAGGAACTGAGATACGATTTTGGCCAAGTGGTGAAACATTCACGAATCTAGATTTTCATTACGACATCTTAGCGAAGCGTTTACGTGAGTTATCATTCTTAAATTCTGGTGTCAGTATTATCTTAACGGATGAGCGTGATGAGCGAACGGATCATTTCAAATATGAAGGGGGCATCAAAGCCTTCGTTGAATATTTAAATAAAAATAAAACCCCAGTTCATCAAAATGTTTTCCATTTTACTTCGACTCGTGAAGAAGACGGCATCAGTGTTGAAGTGGCAATGCAATGGAATGATGGCTTCCAGGAAGGCATATATTGTTTTACTAACAATATTCCACAGCGCGATGGTGGCACACACTTAGCGGGTTTCCGCGGTGCATTAACCCGTACTTTAAACAACTATATGGATAAAGAAGGGTTTAACAAAAAAGAGAAAACAAGTGCATCAGGTGATGATGCTCGTGAAGGATTAACAGCTGTTATCTCTGTAAAAGTGCCAGATCCGAAATTTTCTTCACAAACAAAAGATAAGCTTGTATCTAGTGAAGTAAAATCAGCGGTTGAACAAGCGATGGCTGAAAAACTCAGTGAGTTTTTATTAGAGCATCCAAACGAAGCTAAAATCGTTGTTACAAAAATAGTAGATGCAGCCAGAGCGCGTGAAGCTGCTCGTCGAGCTCGTGATATGACGCGTCGTAAAGGTGCGATGGATTTAGCCGGCTTACCTGGTAAGTTAGCCGATTGCCAAGAAAAAGATCCTGCACTATCTGAACTATATATAGTGGAAGGGGACTCGGCCGGTGGCTCAGCCAAACAAGGTCGAAACCGTAAAAATCAAGCTATCTTGCCATTAAAAGGAAAGATACTGAACGTAGAAAAAGCACGTTTTGATAAAATGCTTTCATCGCAAGAAGTCGCGACATTAATAACTGCGTTAGGTTGTGGCATAGGACGTGATGAATATAAGCCAGAAAAACTACGTTATCACAGCATTATAATCATGACTGATGCGGATGTTGATGGTTCTCACATTCGTACATTACTGTTAACTTTCTTCTATCGTCAAATGCCAGAAATCGTAGAACGAGGGTATATTTATATTGCGCAGCCTCCTTTATATAAAGTGAAAAAAGGCAAGCAAGAACGCTATATTAAAGATGATCCAGCCTTAACTGAGTACCTCACAACGTTAGCGTTAGAGGGAAGTTCTCTGTATGTTAACGAGCAAGCTCCCGCAATTAGCGGTGTTGCTTTAGAGAATATAGTAAAAGATTATCAAGCTACAGAAGCTGTAATTGCGCGTTTAAAGAGAAAGTATCCAGAATCAATCTTAGATGAATTAATTTATCAGCCAGGCTTAGATGAAGCAGATTTAAAAAATGCTGATAAAGTTGCATCGTGGACACAAAACTTAGTGGATGCATTAGTGCGTGATGATGTTGATGCAACACAATTTAAAGCAAACACTCATTTTGATGCCGAGCGTAATATCACCTTGCCTGTTATCACTATTCGTCAGCATGGTATCGATAAAGACCACCTATTAAACTTAGATTTCTTAGCGTCAACAGATTATAAGAAAATAAAGAAAACAGGTGAGTTAATGTCTAACCTTATTGAAGAAGGTGGTTATATTCAACGAGGCGAGAAAACTCAAGTCGTGAGTAACTTTGTTGAAGCCCTTGATTGGTTAATCGCTGAGTCAAAACGTGGTTTATATATCCAACGCTATAAAGGATTAGGCGAGATGAATCCTAGCCAGTTGTGGGAAACGACTATGGATCCAAGTGCCCGCCGTATGTTGCAAGTTACAATTGAAGATGCAATTGCCGCGGATCAACTCTTTGCGACTTTGATGGGTGACCAAGTTGAACCTCGTCGTGAGTTTATTGAGAAGAATGCACTACGCGTAGTTAATCTTGATATATAAAGATTAAAAAACGATTTGAAAAAGGAGGCGCTTAGTCTCCTTTTTTATTTTTGTATCTTAAATAAACTGCTTAAAACCAGCTTCATCACAGGTTATACTGGAGCTAATTTCTGGCTGTCAAAAGCAATAAAAGACTAAAATCAATCATGCAAAAATACGATACTAAGACCTTTCAAGGTTTAATCTTGGCATTACAAGATTATTGGGCGCAGCAAGGCTGTGTCATTGCGCAACCTCTCGATATGGAAGTAGGTGCAGGTACTTTTCACCCATTAACATTTCTTAAATCAATTGGCCCTGAGCCGATGTCGAGTGCTTACGTTCAACCATGTCGTCGACCAACAGATGGACGGTATGGCGAAAATCCAAATCGCTTACAACACTACTACCAATTTCAAGTAGTTTTAAAACCATCACCAGATAATATTCAAGAGCTTTATCTTGGTTCGTTAGCGGCTATGGGGATTGATACATTAACGGATGAAGTTCGTTTTGTTGAAGATAACTGGGAATCACCGACATTAGGTGCCTGGGGTCTTGGTTGGGAAATCTGGCTTAACGGTATGGAAGTGACGCAGTTTACATATTTTCAGCAAGTGGGTGGATTAGAGTGTTCTCCAGTAACTGGCGAAATCACTTATGGTTTAGAGCGCCTTGCGATGTATATACAAGGCGTTGATAGTATCTATGACTTAGTCTGGGCTGATGGTCCAATGGGGAAAGTCACTTATGGTGATGTTTTCCATCAAAATGAAGTTGAGCAATCAACGTATAATTTTGAGCATGCTGATGTCTCAGCTTTATTTGCACAATTTGATCAATGTGAAAAAGAAAGCCAAAAGTTAATTGAAGCGGGCTTACCACTACCAGCTTATGAGCAAGTGATGAAAGCCTCACATGCATTTAACTTATTAGATGCACGTCATGCTATTTCTGTTACAGAACGCCAACGTTATATTCTTCGTGTTAGAGCATTATCAAAAGCATGTGCACAAAGCTATTATGAAGCACGTGAAGCGCTCGGTTTCCCATTGTGTAAGAAGTAAGGTATCGAAATGAAGACAGAAAATTTATTAATTGAAATCGGTACTGAAGAGTTACCTCCAAAATCATTACGTCAATTAGCAGAAGCCTTATTAGCAAATTTTACGGCTGAGCTCTCTACGCTTGAATTAAGTTTTGAAAGTGCATCATGGTATGCATCTCCTCGTAGACTGGGTGTGAAAGTTAATGGGCTAATTGCGGCGCAACAAGATAAAGAAGTTGAAAAAAGAGGACCTGCAATTCAAGCTGCCTTTGATGCTGATGGTAACCCAACTAAAGCTGCAATGGGTTGGGCTCGTGGCTGTGGAATAGAAGTCGCAGATGCACAACGTCTAGAGACAGACAAAGGCGCGTGGTTATTGCACATTGCTAAAGTAGCTGGTCAAGCTGTTGAAGCGCTAATACCGCAAGCATTAACGAATGCGCTTGGTAAACTTCCAATTGCTAAACCGATGCGTTGGGGAGCAAATAAAACCCAATTTATTCGTCCTGTTCACACCGTGACGGTATTTTATGGCAATAAGCTAGTCAATGGGACTGTATTAGATAAAGAGGTCTCTAATCAATTACAGGGCCATCGTTTTCATCACCCTGAACGCGTGACAATTAACCATGCTGATGATGCGTTTAACGTATTAAAATCAGCTTATGTTATTGCTGATTATGAAGAGCGTAAAGCATTAATCAAACAGCAAATAGAACAACAAGCCGCTGCTAATAACGCTGTTGTTGCGATGGACGAAGATTTACTTGAAGAAGTCACATCTTTAGTAGAGTGGCCTGTTACTTTAGTTGCGACATTCGAGGAGTCGTTTTTATCGGTGCCTGCAGAAGCACTGATCTATACGATGAAAGATGACCAAAAGTACTTTCCGTTATTAGATCAAGATGGCAACTTGCTCAATAAGTTTTTATTCGTATCGAATATAGAAAGCAAAAACCCAGCGCAAGTGATTGCCGGTAACGAAAAAGTTGTTCGTCCACGCTTAGCTGATGCGCAGTTCTTTTTTGAAACTGATAAAAAGAAAACACTAGAAAGCCGCTTAACATCGTTAGATACGGTTTTATTTCAAAAGCAGCTTGGTACATTAAAAGACAAATCTGAACGTATTGCAGAACTTTCTGGTTTTATCGCACAGACATTAAATGTAGATGTCGCTGATGCAACGCGCGCAGGTTTGTTAAGTAAAACAGACCTAATGACCGAAATGGTGATGGAGTTTACAGATGTTCAAGGTGTGATGGGGATGCACTATGCTCGCCATGATGGTGAATCCGAAGCGGTCGCTTTAGCACAAAACGAACAATATATGCCTCGTTTTGCAGGTGACAATTTGCCAAGTAGCGCGATTAGTTGCGCCGTTGCACTGGCCGATAAGTTTGACACTTTAGTCGGTATTTTTGGTATTGGCCAAGCACCAAAAGGCGATAAAGATCCATTTGCACTGCGTCGCGCTGCCATTGGTGCATTACGTATTATGGTTGAAAAAGAGCTGGCGTTAGATGTAAATGATATTATTGCAAAATCCATAAGCTTGTTTGGTGACAAATTATCAAATGAAAAAGTGGCTGAAGATGTCTTTGAATTCTTACTTGGTCGCTTTAGATCTTGGTATCAAGATCAAGGTATAGAAGTAGATATCATCCAGGCTGTTCTGGCGCGCCGCCCGAGCCAACCAGTTGATTTCGACCGTCGTGTAAAAGCCGTTAGTCACTTTAGAAGTCTTGAGCAAGCAAGTGCATTAGCCGCCGCAAATAAGCGTGTAGCTAATATCTTAGCTAAAAATGATTTCACTGCAGCTGATAGCATTAATGAATCCCTGTTGATTGAAGATGCAGAAAAAGCCCTTGCTGCAGAAGTAAAACGTTATCAACAAGAACTCACTGAGGCGATTGCCAGTGGTGATTACCAAGCTGTATTGGTGAGCCTTGCAGATATTCGTGAGCCTGTAGATGTGTTTTTTGATAATGTCATGGTGATGGCTGAAGATGAAGCCGTGAAACAAAACCGATTTACTTTACTAAGTGAATTGAGAAGTTTGTTTTTACAAGTTGCCGACATTTCTGTTTTACAGAAGTAATAAAAAAAGCCGACGAAAGTCGGCTTTTTTCTTGTAAAAATAAACTGAATAATAAAGGTAATACACTTGAATGTTGTTGAATTTTTTAACACTATATTCACTACAATCAGAAAGATATCGTCAGGATAATAATAATGAAAAAATTGATTTTACCTTTAACCGCTGCTGTCGTTTTGAGCGCATGCTCAAGCACCGATTCATTTACTTCAGATGAACCAAGTGCAAGTAAAGTAGATCAAACCATGTATCTACGCGGTGACTTTTCTTTATGGGAAAGTCAGCCTGAGTACCAATTAAATGCAATTAGTCGCGATATATTCCAAACTAGAATTAAATTCACCACAGCAGATAAAGCCTACGAATTTAAAATAGCAGATGAAAACTGGTCTGCAGGATTGAACTGCGGTTACAAAAATGAAGATTTAGATAAATTTTTAGAACTGGGCATTCCAGTGCAGGCAAACTGTAACAGTGTTTATAATTACTTTAGCTTTACGCCTTATGAAGCCGGTTGGTATGAGGTCAGTATTAATTTTCGTAACTTAGATAAACCGTTGGTGACGATTAATCAAATATTTGAGTAATAGTAAAACTTTCGTGACTAAGTGAAGTCAGGATGTGTAGAAGAAAAAGGCGTGTAGTTATTACAGGCCTTTTTTAATAACATACTTAAATGGGAGCTCATCAGTTTGCTCAGCAAGTAAGGTGTGATCCATAAAGCGGCAAAAGCTTGGGATATCTCGGGTCGTAGAAGGGTCATCAGCAAGAATTAACACCGTTTGTCCGGCTTCCATTTTTCTGATGGTGCCTCTTACCATCATCACGGGCTCTGGGCACCGTAAACCAATTGCATCTAAAGTGTGATCAGTTGAATCAAATAACGACATAATAATCTCTAAATTAAATTAGGCGCTAGTTTAGGGCTTTCTTTCGTGAGCTTCAAATTTAAATTAATCTACGGCGGTATCGACTTGTTGTGGAATTAAAGTAAAGACTAAAAATGCGAAGTCATGCTTAATTTCATACTGCTCTAATCGACCGATTATTGCATCTGTTAGTGTGGTGCCTTGCGTCAGCACAATGTTGCCATTGGCATATTTGACATCTTGCGCAATGATCATTCCAGGCTTAAGCATATCTGTAGTCAAACAAAATTGAGCATCACTACCTGATGGAATATCTTTAAGCAGGGCAGTAAAGGCTTCAATAATTTTTTTATCATAGATACGATTTGATTGTGCTTTTAGAGCTTGGAGAGCATCTCTTGGGCTGAGTTTTTTTCCAGTAAAATATCCGCTTATATATTTATCATAATCACGAACGACAGCCAAAATACGCGAACCAATGGGGATGTCTTCACCTTGCTTCAGATCTGGAAATCCTTTTCCTGCATAGCGTTCATATTGATAGCGAAGAATATCTGAAACCTCATGCAATGAAGGGATAATATCAATAATATCAGCCCCTTTATTGGCCTGTTTGTGGAGAATTAATAATTCTTCGGCACTCATTTTTGATTCAGGCTTAGTGAGTAATTCTTCAGGCAACGCGATTTTACCAAGTTCATGCAAAGACGCTGCAAGGTATAAATAAGTGAGTTGGCTCTTCTCTAGCTTGAGTTTATGGCCCAGTAACCTACATTGTTTTGCAATGCGAACATCATCGGAATAATGGCTGCCTCGTTGCTCTGCTGCAATTAAAGAGATCATTTCGATAATTTGATGTAACAACTTTCGTTGTTTGCCTGCGGCGGTAGACAGTCTTTGTAGGCTTAAACGAAGTGACTGAGTTTGTTCTTGTACTTTTTTATCAAGGGTCTGATTGAGTTCCTCAAGCGCTTTGTTTTTTTGAATAAGCTGTTTACTTAACTGCTCATTCTTAGCTTCTAAAATGACAGCCTGCACGGAATCCTCGACAACCTCTTTGATACGGTCATTATCCCAAGGTTTTGTAATGTAAGCATGAATACCCCCTTGGTTGATTGCTTCGATAGTGCTGTCCATATCGGAGTAGCCAGAAAGTAAAATACGTTTTGCTTTTGGTTGTATTTGTTTGGTCGCTGCTAAAACTTTTGCACCTGTGATGTTAGGCATGCGCATATCGCTAATGACTAAATGGACTCGAGTGGTGTTTAAAAACTCTATGGCTTGTGCTGGGTCATCAAACGTAAAGGTTTCATAATCACGACGAAAGATACGTTTAAGCGCCATCAACACCTCAGGCTCATCATCAACAAACATGATTTTAGGCTTAAATTTATCTGTCATATTTGAAAATCTCTTTGGTTAGGACTAAAAACTATAGAGTACTCAGTCGAGTGCTAGGATTTTAATTAATTATAGATTACACGATGATAATTGCTGATTTTTTCTATTTTATTAGTCATTTAACTGCCTTTGAGGTTGCTTGTGTCACAAACAGAACAGCAGGATAGTGCATTATTAGCGCTCAAAGCAGAGCTAGAAACAGAAAAGTCAGAACGAGAACATTGTGAGGCTCAGTTAAAAGCAACTAAGCAAGCACTGATTGATACTCAATCAGAGTTAGAGTTTGCTGGGAGTTCAACAGAATCTCGGCAAAACCAATTAGAATTTTTGACTTATTTGGCGACGGTAACGTTTAGCCAAGAAAAGTTAGAGGGCATCATTCAGAGCTTTTTATTGAGATGTGCTAATTTTTTTATGTCCACCAGCGCTTATATCCATGGAGGAGAAGCTAAGAGCACAAAGGTGCCGCTTTTATCAGACAAGGCATCCGCAGGCTCCTTGGCTGAAAACCTATCTGATATTGACTTAACTCAAGTTATCGCTTCTATTCAAGAAGCTGAGAATGAAACCGTATTGATGTCTGGAGAACAATTTTTTTTAAAAAGCCATCCGCTTGTCAAAACCTATCAATATGTTGTTGTCTTGCCGCTATTTTCGATTAAAAGTCATTATCATTTATTGGCTATCTTTTTTAAAGACGACCACATGCTCGATAGTTCTAAGTTACAGACATTGGAGTCTGGGCGTAACTTAGTCAAAATAGCGATCGCAAGAAAGCTAGCGCAAATAAAACTAGATAAAAAATATAATGAGTTGAATGTGGCTTATCATTCATTAGAGCAAGCACAACGACAATTAACTCAAGCAGAAAAGATGGCCTCAATTGGACAGTTAGCTGCGGGTGTCGCACATGAGATAAACAATCCGATTGGCTTTGTGATGAGTAATATTAATTCTCTGCAAGAATATGTGTCCGATCTTAAGGAGTATTTTCAGCAAAGTAACGAAGGTAAACTCGAAGAAGAAGATAAAACAGAGGTCGCATTTTTACTCAATGACAGCGGTGAAATTATCGATTCATGCAAAAGTGGCTTAACTCGAGTGTGTACAATTGTAAAAGACCTGAAAACGTTTTCGCACTCTGGGCAAGAGCAATTTATTGAGTTCAGTGTCAATGAGTGTATTGAGTCAGCACTCAATATTTTAGCGTCTGAATTTAAATATGAAGCGTATGAAATAAAAAAACAATTTTCAGATGTAATCGATGAGGTGACAGGGACTAAAAATCAATTAGAGCAAGTGATTTTGAATATCTTAGTCAATGCTAAACAAGCTATGCCTGATGGCGGTGAAATTAGTATTTCAACCTATATGGATGATGATTTTATCTGTATTTCTATTCAGGACTTTGGGTGTGGAATGGATGAAGCCACGCAGCAAAAATTGTTTGATCCTTTTTTTACCACAAAGCCGGTAGGGATAGGCACGGGCCTTGGGTTATCAATTAGCTTTGGCATCATAGAGGCACATCACGGTACCATTGAAGTAAGTAGTAAAGTGGGTGAAGGCAGTTGTTTTACAATTAAGCTGCCCTCACCGAGTAAGCAAAAAAAAAGCAACACAGAGAGTGTTGCTTAATGCAAAAAAGATACTGCTTATGTGCGTTCGAAAACCGTGGCAATGCCTTGGCCTAGACCAATACACATTGTTGCTAAACCATATTTAGCGTCTTTTTCTTCCATTAAATTAATTAGCGTTGTACTGATACGAGTACCCGAACATCCTAATGGATGACCTAACGAAATCGCGCCACCATTGAGGTTTACTTTTTCATCGACAACATCAGCAAGGCCTAAGTCTTTAAGCACTGGCAATGCCTGTGCTGCAAACGCTTCATTGAGTTCTGCAACACCGATATCTTCAATTGTAATACCCGCGTCTTTTAACGCTTTTTGGCTGGCAGGAACTGGGCCGTAGCCCATAATTGATGGATCACAACCAGCAACAGCCATTGACTTGACTCGAGCTCGGATAGGTAAGCCAAGCTCGATGGCTTTTTCTTCAGACATCATTAACATTGCTGAAGCACCATCTGATAACGCAGATGAAGTGCCCGCTGTCACAGTACCGCTAGCAGGGTTAAATGCTGGGCGTAATTGTGATAACCCTTCAAGGTTTGTTTCTGGGCGAATTACTTCGTCGGTATCAATGCTGATCAGTGTACCGTCTTCATCGTGGCCAAGTGTCGGAAGGATTTCGTTTTTGAAACGCCCTTCAACTGTCGCGGCATAAGCACGTTGATGTGAACGAACAGCGAATTCATCTTGTTGTTGGCGACTAATGCCGTGTAAGGTTGCTAAATACTCAGCGGTTAAGCCCATCATACCTGCAGCTTGTGCGACAGATTTAGACAACCCAGAGTGGAAGTCAACACCATGGCTCATTGGTACATGTCCCATGTGCTCAACACCACCGACAATGTATACATCACCGGCGCCGGTCATGATGGCACGAGCTGCATCATGAATGGCTTGCATTGATGAACCACATAGACGATTCACGGTTACAGCTGGTACTGTGTGTGGGATCCCTGCAAGTAAGGCTGCATTACGTGCAATGTTAAAGCCTTGCTCTAAAGTTTGTTGAACACAACCCCAATAGATATCATCTATTTGTGCAGGTTCTAGTGCTGGATTACGTTCAAGTAAGCCTTTCATTAAATGAGCGCTTAGGTCTTCGGCACGGGTATGTTTGAAAATACCATTACGTGAACGCCCCATAGGTGTACGAATACAATCAACGATTACTGGAGTTTTCATGTTATTGGCCCTCAACCTGATAGAATTTACGTCCTGCTTCTGCCCATTGGCGAGTTTGCTCAGAGACTTGGAAAATAGCACCTAAATGCGCGTACTGATCGGCTTTAGCAACAAAATTAGCTAGGCCAATTTGATCTAGATAGCGGAATGCACCCCCTCTGAATGGAGGGAAACCTAAGCCATAGATAAGCGCCATGTCAGCTTCTTGTGGTGATGCCACGATATTTTCTTGCAAGCACAATAACACTTCATTAAGCATTGGAATCATACAGCGATCGATGATTTCTTCTTTGCTAAATTCTTTTTCGCTTTCACACACAGAGCTAAGCAGAGCAAGAGCCTCAGGATCGGCTTTTTTCTGTGGACGGCCTTTTCTATCCATTACATATTGATAAAAGCCTTTACCATTTTTCTGACCAAAGCGTTGTTGAGTAGCGAGTACTGCTACAGGATCTTTTTCTTGGCGCGCCATGCGAGCAGGGAAGCCTTCAGCCATAACGTCTGTACAGTGATGCGCAGTGTCTAAACCAACAACATCCAGTAAATACGCAGGGCCCATCGGCCAACCAAAGATATTTTCCATAACTTTATCGGCTTTAGCGAAATTCACGCCTTCAGTTACTAATTGTGTAAAACCAGCAAAGTAAGGGAATAAAACACGGTTTACAAAAAATCCAGGACAATCATTAACAACAATGGGTGATTTACCCAATTTCAGGGCGTAATCCACTACTGCATTGATGGTTGCATCTGAAGTTTTGCTGCCGCGAATGATCTCGACTAGCGGCATTCTATGGACTGGATTGAAAAAGTGCATTCCACAGAAGTTTTCTGGTTTTTCTAGTGCACTTGCCAACACATCGATACAAATAGTCGACGTATTTGAAGTCAGCACTGTGCCATCAGGCATATCGGCTTCAAGTTTAGCAAGAACGGTTTGTTTCACTTTTGGATTTTCAACCACAGCTTCTACAACGATGTCTGCAGTTTGCAGATCAGCATCATTTAACGTTGGTTTGATTGCTCCAAGGGTTTTCACCATTTGATCAAGTTTGATACGGCCGCGTTCTAGTTGTTTGCCTAGAATTTTCGATGCTTCATTCATACCCAAGTCCAGTGCGGATTCTTGGATGTCTTTCATGATAATAGGCACGCCTTTATAAGCAGACTGGTATGCAATGCCGCCACCCATAATGCCCGCACCTAAAACCGCAGCTTGCTTGATTTGAGTGTCGCTACCTTTGGCTAACTTGCGTGCTTTTGATTTGATATATTGATCAGCTAAGAAAATACCAACTTGCGCAGCAGCTTCAGGAGTCTTTGCTAATTTGGCGAAATTGGCGTTTTCAATGGCCATTGCTTCAGCTCGGCCGTGGTTCGCTGCTGCTTTGATGGTTTTAACAGCCATCATAGGTGAAGGATAGTGACCTTTTGTTTGGCCAAAAACCATGCCTTCTGCCGTCGCAAAGCTCATGCCTTGCTCAACTCGATTCATTTTAAGCGGTTGTAATTTTTCTTGGCGCTTGGCTTGCCAATCAAGCTTGCCTTCAATTGCTTGCTCAATCATCTTAACAGCACTGGCGACTAATTTGTCTGATGCAACAACACTATCGACAGCACGAACTGCTAATGCTTGTTCAGCACGGTGCTCTTTACCTGTGGTGATCCACGTCATGGCGTTATCTGCACCGATAATTCTCGGTAGACGAACCGTGCCGCCAAATCCAGGCATAATGCCAAGCTTAACTTCTGGAAGCCCTAATTTTAAATCGGTGGCTGCAATGCGGTAATCGGTTGCTAGTACCCACTCACACCCACCACCGAGTGCCATACCATTGATGGCTGAAATAGTTGGAAAAGGTAGGTCTTCTAGTTGGTCAAATACATCAGTGGCATTTTTAATCCACTGAACAAGATCCGCTTCTGGTTTATCAAAGGTCGGTAAAAATTCAAAAATATCTGCGCCAACAATGAAGTGATCTTTATCGCTGGTAAACACCATGCCTTTAATATCTGAGTTGTTTGCTAATTCAGCTAATGCTTGACCACAATCTTGCAGGGTCTGCTGAGATAATTTATTTACGGGGCCGGGTACACAAAATTTAAACTCGGCGATGTTCTCTTTAATGAAAGAAACCTCGAAGGTATCACTCTTAAATAACATTAACTATGTCTCCCTAGTTATCAAACTCAACTGGTACGATGAGTGCGCTTTTTACGCAGGTTGCCTGTTTTAAAAATAAAATGCAATTAAATTTTAGTGAATTTGTTACATCTGGTTAAAAACTGACTCCCAATCCTGCTATAAAGGTAGACTAGTCAGCAGGTTTTTATCGAGATTTGTTGCAAAGCAATGTCGTTCCAAGGCAAGCTAGGAAACCATTCAAATTCAGTCTTTTATACTTTTCTTTTATTTTTTGATTGGCGTAACACAGTAGGGATAACTTTCATGGCTTTTTTCCAACGAGGATTACGTTTAGCTGTACTATGCAGCTCTTTTATTACTGGCACGGCATTGTCGGCAAGTACCATTCATGATGATTTTATCGCTGCCGAAAAGGTGGCTAAAAGCGGTAACAAAAAACGCTATCAACAAACGCTTTCTGAGCTCGAACATCCACTTAAACCTTATGTCGAAATGGCATATCTTGAAAAATACCCATATTTAAATAATGAACCCGATATTAAGCGCTTTTTAGACGTTTACGAGGGGACGCCTTTATCTTGGAAGGTACGAGAATCATGGTTAGAAAATTTGGCTCGCTTGAATAAAAAAGCCAAATTTATAGAGTACTTTAAAGACACATCGAATAGCGAGTTGACCTGTTTAAACCTTCGATATCAGCTTGATTTAGGCGCGCCCTCGGCGGCAGTACTGAAGCAAGTGACACCACTGTGGGTGGTGGAAAAATCACAACCAAAAGCCTGTGATAGCTTGTTTCGTAAATGGCAGAAACAAGGTTACCTGACTCCTGAGCGAGTGTGGCAGCGGCTGACATTAGTGGCTCAAAAAGGTCAGCACAGTCTTATTCCCTATTTAAAAACACAATTACCAAAGCAAGAGCAATACCTGGCTGATTTGTATTATGCGGTCCGAAAAGACCCTTCTGCAGCCGCAGGTTTATATCGCTTTAAACAATATACCGTCAAAGAAAGCGAAATAGTGGTCTATGGCTTAAAACGTTTGATTTGGCGAGACCCTGATTTAGCCTTGCGTGCATGGGATAAACATTTAGAAAAAATGCCGTTTAGTGAGGCGCAAAAAGAGAGTGTTTATTACAGCTTTGCGCTTTCATTAGCCTCTAAGCAACATAAAGAAGCGAAGTTTTGGCTTAATAAAGTACCAAAAGATCAGCATGATAAAAGCCTAAAACAGTGGCAATTAACGAACTTATTACAGCAAAGTGATTGGCCAGGCATTGTGGCTTACTTTATAGACAAAGAGCTCGATAATAGTCAGCAATATTGGCTGGCATACGCATTAAAAGAGCAAGGAAAAGAAGCTGAATCTGAGGCAATGTTTCAAGCTCTGGCGCAAAAGCGCGATTATTATGGTTTTTTAGCTGCTGCGCGATTGCAATTACCGGTCTCGTTGCAAGAGCAACCTATTGTTGTTGATGATGCAGTGAAACAGAGTGTAGCCCAAGCGCCTGGTTACTTAAGAGCGAAAGCATTTTTTGAGCTTGAGCGCTTCACCTCTGCTAGACGTGAGTGGAATTATTTAGTTAATACTTCCACAGAGGAAGAAAAGTTAGCTGCGGCTTTGCTTGCCCACGAAATGGATTGGCATGACAGTGTCATTATTACGTTGGCGCAGATAGAGCGATATCATCATTTAGATTTACGGTTTCCGCTGGCGTATGAGTCGCTATTTGAACGATACAGTAAACGCAGCAACATAGATGTTTCGTGGAGCTATGCTATCGCAAGACGGGAAAGTTCATTTTCTCCAACAGCCAGCTCGTCAGCGGGCGCGTATGGTTTAATGCAATTGTTGCCTTCTACCGCCAGTTATATCAATAAAGGCAGTATTTCGCGACGAAAACTGTACGATCCTAAACTTAATATCCGTTTAGGGACTAATTATCTTAAGTACCTCAAACGTAAAGCGAAAGGCAATGAAGTGGTGGCGACCGCTTCCTACAATGCTGGATATCATCGTGTGGCTAAATGGCTTCCGAAGGAAGGGGTTGATTTTGATTTGTGGGTTGAGGGGATCCCGTACCGGGAGACACGCGATTATGTCAAAAATGTGTATGCCTATCGTCAGGTTTACCATACACGGTTTGGCAAAAACGAGAACTTGTTTACAGATCTGGTCAAGATGAAAATTCAAAAATAGGGGGTTGCTTTAATTGTTGATGCCCTATGATAAGATGCACATAACAGCACATATTGAGAGATGATTGAGTTATGGATAAATTAGCTGCACTTTACGCAGATCATATTGCAACATTGCAAACAAGAACACAGTCGATTTTAGCGCTTGAAGGACTCGAAGGTTTAGTGATTCATTCGGGGCAAGCTAAACGTCAGTTTTTAGACGATATGGATTACCCATTTAAGGTCAACCCTCACTTTAAAGCATGGCTACCTGTTATTGATAATCCACATTGTTGGTTAGTGGTCAATGGGATAGATAAACCAAAATTAATTTTTTATCGCCCTGTTGATTTTTGGCATAAAGTGCCAGATGAACCAAACGATTTTTGGGCAGAATACTTTGATATTGAGCTGCTACTCATTCCTGATCAAGTCGAAAAGCATTTACCTTATGATAAAGCGAAATACGCGTATATAGGTGAGTATTTAGAGGTCGCAAGAGCGCTTGGTTTTAATGAAATCAATCCAGAGCCCGTATTAAATTATTTTCATTATCACCGTGCTTATAAAACACAATACGAGCTAGTGTGTTTAAGAGAGGCAAACCGTTTAGCTGTTTTAGGCCATGAAGCGGCTAAAAAAGCATTTTATGCTGGTGGTGCAGAGTATGATATTCAACATGCGTATTTGTTAGCGACTCGTCATACAGAAAATGAAATGCCTTACGGTAATATTGTGGCATTAAATGAAAACTGCGCGATTTTACATTACACAAAACTTGAAATGAATGCACCACAAACAAGCCGTTCATTTTTGATTGATGCTGGGGCTAGTTTTCATGGTTATGCAGCAGATATTACCCGTACTTATGATTTTAATCAGTCAGGTATGTTTGCAGAGTTAATTGCTGCGGTGAATGAGTTGCAATTAACATTATGTGCAGGGCTAAAACCGGGTTTGAAATACGGTGATTTACACGTGCAATGCCATCAAGGAATCGCACAAATTCTAAGTGATTTCGGTATCGTGAATTTAAGCCCAGAGCAAATAGTTGAGAAGAAAATCACATCAACTTTCTTCCCTCATGGTTTAGGGCATCACCTTGGCTTACAAGTCCATGATATGGGTGGATTTATGGCAGATGAACGCGGAACGCATCAACCGGCTCCTGAAGGTCACCCGTTCTTACGTTGTACCCGAATTGTTGAAGCAAACCAAGTGTTCACCATTGAGCCTGGGTTATATTTTATTGATTCGTTACTTGCTGAGTTGGCTCAAACTGAAAATACCCAATATATCAATTGGGAAAAAGTTGAAGCATTTAAGCCGTTTGGTGGCATTCGTATTGAAGACAATATTATTGTCCATGCCGATCATAATGAAAATATGACACGTGACCTTAATTTAGCGTAAGCGTGTCGAGTAAACTAAAAAGAGCCTTATTTGGCTCTTTTTTTATGCAATGAAGAGAAAACAATGAGTGATGAGTATCGTTATCCTGCAAAGAGTGTGTTCTATCAAGAAGAAATAAAAAAAAGCACGTTTATCGTTCATATTGCCCATACTCCAGATTTAGACAGCGCAAAGCAGTTTATTAAAATGATTGCTGCTAAATATGCTGATGCCAACCATAATTGTTGGGCGCATGTGGCTGGGTGTCCAAGTGGCAGTCATGTGTTGGGTTTTTCTGATGATGGTGAACCTAATGGGACAGCAGGTAAGCCGATGCTCAATGTATTAGTTGGTTCTGGACTAGGCGAAATAACAGCGGTGGTAACCCGCTATTTTGGTGGGGTAAAGCTCGGTACGGGTGGCTTGGTGCGCGCATATGGGGGCAGTTTAAATAATGCCCTTGCGACACTCATAACCTTAAATAAAGTACCTGAGACGATTTTGGTTGGAGTCAGTAATTACCAACAGCAAGGCTTGATTGAGCAGCGTTTAAATACTGAGTACCAAATTTTAGCGATTGATAAACAATTTAGTGATGTGATTACCTGGCAAATTGCACTTGATGCGCGACAAGCAAAAAATGCCATTGCAGATATTTATGAAATCACGCATGGTACAGTTGAGTTAAAAATCAAAGCGTAAGACAATATTGTGATAATAATTAGGGATCAAAAACACACATGCAGTTTCGCACGATAATAAAAATACTCGGTCAGCTGGTGGCTATGTTTAGCATCACGATGATCCCACCTGCGCTGGTGTCTTTAATTTATAAAGATGGCGGAGGGGTGCCATTCGTCTTAGCGTTTATTTTTAGCTTAGTGATTGGCATGATGGCTTATTACCCTAATCGAAAGCAAAACGGTGATTTAAAAGCGCGAGAGGGCTTTTTGATTGTTGTTCTGTTTTGGCTTGTTCTGGGGGCGTTTGCCTCGTTGCCGTTAGTATTTTTAGATGCACCAAAATTATCCCTAGCAGATGCAATATTTGAATCTTTTTCAGGTTTGACAACAACTGGGGCTACAGTATTAACCGGCATCGAGTTTCTCCCCAAAGCAGTGCTATTTTATCGTCAACAATTACAGTGGCTCGGTGGGATGGGGATCATCGTATTAGCGGTTGCCGTTTTGCCTATGTTAGGCGTCGGTGGTATGCAGTTGTATCGTGCAGAAACACCGGGTCCGGTGAAAGATTCAAAAATGACTCCGCGAATTGCCGATACTGCTAAGCACCTTTGGTATATTTATGTTTCTCTGACTGTTGCTTGTTCGACCGCTTATTGGGCGGCAGGAATGAACTGGTTTGATGCAATTTGCCATGCGTTTTCGACCATAGCGATTGGTGGCTTCTCGACCTATGATGCTTCACTTGGTTACTTTGATAGCCCATTGATTAACTTTATTTGTGTGTTCTTTTTGATCATTGCGGCAGTGAACTTTTCTTTGCATTATGCGGCTGTGGCAAGTCGTAATCTAAAAGTTTATATTCGCGACCCTGAGTTTAAAGTTTTTTTGGCCATTCAAGCTGCGCTAATATTGTTGTGTTTTAGCGTTCTGTCATCACAGGAAGTCTATCAAACTGGCGATGAAACCCTCGATCAGGCAATGTTTCAAGCGGTGTCGATGAGCACAACTGCCGGATTTGCTACGGATAATTTTTCTGCTTGGCCATTGTTTTTACCTATCTTACTTATTTTTTCTAGTTTTATCGGGGGCTGTGCGGGTTCTACTGGTGGCGGAATGAAAGTGGTGCGGGTCTTTTTGCTGTATTTACAAGGGATCCGCGAGTTAAATCGTTTAGTTCATCCTCGTGCCATTTATTCAATTAAATTGGGCCGCAAAGCGTTACCTGATAAAGTTATTGAAGCGGTTTGGGGGTTTTTCTCAGCCTATGCGTTGGTCTTTGTTATCATCATGTTACTGCTGATGGGCACTGGGCTTGATAACATTACCGCTTTTTCTGCGACGGCTGCTTGTTTGAATAACTTAGGTCCGGGTCTTGGTGATGTAGCTGCTCATTATGGAGATATCACCGATGGGGCTAAGTGGATTTTAACCATTGCGATGGTCTTTGGTCGCTTAGAGATATTCACATTATTAGTGTTATTTACGCCAACATTCTGGCGTGGGTGAGGACAGACCGAAGCACAGCTTCGCAGCTGTCCGAAGTGGAGTCATGGATGACGACAGGAGAGATGCTTCATGGCTGATTTTCAAACACTTATCTTAAAACAACAATAAAAAGGCGAACTCATGTTCGCCTTTTGCATTTTAATGATCGGGTTACATAAAAATGGCGCTAACCTGAAATAGCTTTTCGACAACATGAATTTGCTTTTTATCGATTAAAAACATGATTACATGGTCGCCAGATTCTATGACGGTACTGTCATGAGCAATCACCACATCGTCATTTCGTACAATTGCGCCTATGGTCGTTCCAACTGGGAGTTTGATATCGACAATGGCTCTACCAACAACTTTTGAGGTGGTTTCATCACCATGAGCAACCGCTTCTATCGCTTCAGCAGCTCCTTTGCGTAAAGAGTACACATTGACAATATCACCACGGCGTACATGTGTGAGCAGAGCTGAAATAGTCGCTTGTTGAGGTGAAATTGCGATGTCGATTTCACCACCTTGCACTAAATCGACGTAGGCTCCACGCTGGATAAGCACCATGGTTTTTTGTGCCCCCATACGCTTGGCGAGCATGGCTGACATAATGTTTGCTTCATCGTCATTAGTGACGGCAATGAAAACATCCACTTGCTCTACGTGCTCTTCAGAGAGTAACTCTTGGTCGGATGCATCACCGGCAAACACTACGGTATTGTGTAACATGCCAGATAGCTGCTCTGCACGGGATAAATTGCGTTCTATCAATTTGACGCTATGGGTTTTTTCAAGTGAATGAGCAAGCCCTGCACCAATGTTACCGCCACCCGCGATCATGATCTTTTTATATGAGCGTTCGAGCTTTTGCAGTTCATTCATGACTGCTCGAATATGCTTAGTCGCCGCGATAAAGAAGATTTCATCATCGGCCTCAATAACGGTTGTGCCCAGAGGTTTAATTGGTTTACCTTGGCGATAGATAGCCGCGACGCGGGTCTCAACATTAGGTATGTGTTCTTTGAGTGCAGAAAGAGCATAACCTACTAATAAGCCACCATAATAGGCTTTGACCGCAACGAGTGATAGCTTACCTTCGGCAAATTGTAAGACCTGCAAGGCTCCAGGGTAATCGATTAAACGACGAATGTATTTCGTCACTAATTGTTCTGGCGCAATATAATGATCAACGGGTAAATCGTGGTTATGAAATAGTTGTTCTTTATAGCGTAAGTATTGCTCAGAGCGGATCCGAGCAATTTTTGTCGGGGTATTAAAAATACTGTAAGCGACTTGGCAAGCAACCATATTGACTTCATCTGAGCTTGTGACGGCGATGATCATATCGGCATCTTCAGCTCCTGCGCGGCGTAATACCTCAGGGTGTGCACTGTGGCCAGAGACGACCTGTAAATCATATTTGTCTTGTAGTTCTCTGAGCTTGTCAGCATTGATATCGACAACTGTGATTTCATTTTTCTCGCCAACTAAGTTTTCTGCAAGTGTTCCGCCTACTTGGCCCGCACCTAATATGATTATCTTCATGTATGACTAAATCGCTTATAGTAGGGTTAACAGCGTTAACCCATTTGTTAGAGTTTTTTGGTGATTTTTGCGTAATAAAAACCGTCATTGAGCTCAGGTAAAAACTGCCAACCAGGCTGTGCTAAAGTGTCATTGTTGTGCAATGGCTGGTGAACTGCATCTTGGTGCTTGGCTAAAAATGCCTTCACTTGATCGCTGTTTTCCTGAGGTAGCACAGAGCATGTAGCATAAATGAGTGTGCCACCGGGTTTTAACAAAGACCAGTTAGTTTCTAAAATACTGGCTTGTAATGTGGCAAGTTGCTCAATATCTGCCGCACGACGAAGCCATTTTATGTCGGGGTGACGACGAATAACGCCTGTTGCGGAGCACGGCACATCTAGCAGAATTTTATCAAAGAGTTGCTTGTCCCACCACGTATCGGGTGTGCTGGCATCTGCGCATTGCAAGGTGGCTGATAAGCCTATTCTGTCCAAGTTTTCTTGCACTCGATTTAAACGGCTTTGATCACAATCAAGAGCGATCACGTCGAGTTTATTTGCAAGCTCAAGAATATGACACGTTTTACCTCCAGGTGCGGCGCACGCATCTAAAATACGTTCACCTTCTTGCGGGTCAAGTAAGCGAGCGGCCATTTGCGCAGCGCCATCTTGCACTGAACATGCACCGTCAGCAAAACCGGGTAGGCTAAATACATCACAAGCTGAATCGAGTAAAATCGCATCAGTAAATCCATCAACTAAACGGGCAGAAATAGATGCACCGTTTAATTTATCTAGATATTGCTGGGTTGTATGATGTTGTTGATTTACTCGCAACCACATTGGTGCTTGTTGCTGGTTTGCTGCCAATATCTGTTGCCACTGTTTTGGGTAGGCAGACTTGATAAGTTTGATAAACCAGCCAGGGTGATTGTATTTACAGACTTCATTTTGCTCAGCAGCTTGTTCTAACTCATCTTGTCGGCGTTGAAAATTGCGAAGCACGGCATTGACTAACCCTTTTAAGCCGGGAGCGTTTAACGCTTGCAAAGCATTAACTGTTTCTGCAACGGCCGCATGAGGTGGGATCCGCATATGTTGTAGTTGGTAAATGCCCACATACAGCAAAAATTGGAAAACACGCTGTTTACCTTTGAGTGGTTTAGCCAATAACTCGCGGCAATAATGCTCTAAGCTAGGTAAGTAACGTAGCACTCCATAGCAAAGTTGTTGAAGTAACGCTTTTTCTTTTGGGTTGACTTTGCTGGCTGCAATTGGGAGCACTTGGTTAAGGGATTGCCCTTGATCGACCACCTGATATAGCACCTCAGCGGCTAAGGCTCTGAGGTTATTCATTGTTTTGACCTGCAAAAGATTGAATCGTTACCCATTCAGAGCGGCCATTTAAGAAGTCTTGTGCTGTCATTGGCTTTTTACCTTGCGGTTGAAGGCTGGTAATTTTTATTGCTTGATCAGACGTTGCTACAACAATGCCATTTTTATCCGCTTGTAATATTTCACCAGCTAGCCCTTGCTGCTTGACCACTTCAGCCTGCCAAATTTTGACGGTCTGGCCTGCAAATTCAGTAAAGCAAATAGGCCAAGGGTTAAATGCACGAATGTTGCGCTCAATTTGCGCGGCATCCATTGTCCAATCAATGTTCGCTTCATCTTTGGAGAGCTTATGGGCGTAATTAGCACGTGTATCATCTTGTTGGGTGCCCATCGCTTTGCCGTTTGCGATATCTGCTACTGTTTTGATAAGTGCATCAGGACCCAGTTGCGCAAGCTTCTCATACAAGGTGGTACTGGTTTCATCAGGTGCAATTGGACAGGTCGCGATAGATAACATATCACCGGTATCAAGTCCTACATCCATTTGCATAATTGTTACACCAGATTCTGCGTCTCCAGCCCAAATAGCGCGTTGAATAGGAGCAGCACCACGCCAGCGAGGTAAAATAGAACCGTGCACATTGATACAGCCATATTTAGGGGTGTTCAATATCGCTAATGGAAGCAACATACCATAGGCGACAACGACCATTAAGTCGGCGTTAAGAGCGGCCATTTCTTGTTGCACGAGTTCGCTTTTAAGGGACTCAGGCTGGAAAACAGGAATATCATGAGTGACAGCAAGTTCTTTTACTTCACATGCTTTGAGTTTTTTACCGCGACCCGCAGGGCGGTCGGGTGGGCTGTAGACAGCAATCACTTGGTGTTCTGAATCAATTAGTGCTTGCAGGTGGCGGGCAGCAAAGTCTGGCGTGCCCGCAAAAATAATGCGTAATGCTTGTGTCACTCGAATATCCAATATCAGGTTAATTATGCTTTAGCAGCGAGTTTTGCTTCTTTTTCAAGCTTGGTACGAATACGTTGACGCTTGAGAGGAGAGAGGTAATCAACAAAGAGTTTACCTTGAAGGTGATCTAATTCATGTTGAATGCAAATCGCTAATAACCCATCGGCATCCAATGAAAACTCCTGCCCGTCAATGTTTGTGGCTTTGACCGTGACAGTCTCGGCACGATCTACTTTTGCATAGCTATGAGGGACAGAAAGGCATCCTTCTTCGCTAACCGTTGACCCGTCTTTTTTTGTGATTTCAGGATTGATAAAGACAAGTTGTTCTTCTTTGTCTTCTGATACATCGATCACCACAATACGTTGGTGAATGTTCACTTGTGTAGCCGCTAAACCGATACCGTTTTCTTGGTACATAGTTTCGAACATGTCAGCAACAATCTTTTTAATAGAATCATCAACTTGAGCTACGGGTTTGGCAACTGTGCGAAGACGTTCATCTGGAAAGCGTAAAACTTCTAAAAAAGCCATATTTACCTTTAAATGTTATGTGTATAGAGTCAGATTGTGTTATGTTTTTATTTTAGCCATTACTGGTCACCTTTTACAGGTTTAGATTAAGAATAATAAAAAACAGCTCAAGGAAGCTAGCATGATTAAAAAGCTTACAGCGACGGTTTTTGCTTTAGCAATGACATTTCCATCCATTGCTGATGTATTAACCATCAAAAAAGATGCTCCACAACAATACGTTGTGCAAAAAGGTGATACTTTGTGGGATATCTCAGAAATTTATCTTGAGCAACCTTGGCTTTGGCCTAAGTTGTGGCGTATGAATCCACAAATTGATAATCCTCATTTAATTTATCCGGGTGATATGCTGACGTTAGTGTATGACGCAGATGGCCAACCTATGTTGGTGATGAATCAAAAATATAAGAAGTTATCACCAGGTGTGCGTAAAACATTGAAAAAGGCGGATGCGATTCCAACTGTACCACTGGAGTTTTTACGTCCTTATTTAACATATGAACAAGCACTCGATGAAGAGACGATTGCAAGTAAACCATATGTCCTCGGTGCTAACGAAGCGGTGAAAAGCCAAGTAACAGATCATATTTTGTATGTGAAAGGGGATTTAGTCCGCAGTCAGTTTTATGGTATTTACCGCAAAGGGGCTGAGTTTATCGATCCTGAGTCGCAAGAAGTTTTGGCACATAAAGCGAAACTTGTTGGTACTGCTCGTGCGTTTCGAAGTGGTGATATAGCAAAAGGTGAGCCGGCTTCTGTTCGAGTGAAAAATGTTAAGCAAGAAGTCAAAGCGGGTGATTTTTTAATGCCTGCAATGGAAGGTCAATCGTTGCCAGCATTTTTCAGTTTAACGCGTCCTTCAACAGATATTAACGGCAGTATTATTGCTTCAACGAATGACTATACAGAGTTTAGCAAATATGAAGTTGTGGTTATTAACCGAGGCACTGATAACGAATTAAAAGCTGGACATATATTGGATATTCGTCGTCCATCACCTAAGGTTATAGATGGGACGGATGGCCCTAAATATTATGAAGATACATCCCGTTACGACAAAATGACGGCTTCAGTGCAAGGCTTATTTAATGAGTCGAATGCTGAAAGTAAGCTTTGGGTTCCCCCTTCAGAAAAGGTGGGAGAACTAATGGTATTTAAAGTTTATAACAACTTAAGTTATGCCATCATTATGGAAACAATGATGCCAATTCGGTTAGGGGATACAGTTAATGTAGATCTGTAAATCGAGAGGCTCTAAGGAGGGAGCATGGAAGAACAGCAAAATAACGAGCTCAAAATGTGGCTCGTTTTTTATTTGTGCAAAGGGTTGGGTCCAAAGAAGCTGGATTTATTAAAGCAACATACAGAATTAACTCATCTTTTAACGTTTAATGAAGCGCAGTTAGCATCGCTTGGTCTCTCAAGTGATATTATCAAACAACTGCTCCATCCGAATTGGTATTATATTGATACTTTAATTGATTATTTATCTCAGAACGCCATTACAGCAATCTATTATTCCCACCCTTGTTACCCTTCACAATTAAAAGAAATCAGCGCTGCACCTTTAATTTTATTCTGTAAAGGGAATATTGATTTGTTGTGCAAATCACAAATAGCAGTTGTTGGTAGTCGAAGCGCTACTCCTAATGGTATTGAAATAGCTTCTGAATTTGCATCTGCAATGAGTCATCAAGGGATCGTCGTGACTTCTGGGCTGGCTGGTGGGATTGATGCTGCAGCTCATAAAGGCGCGTTAGCGGTCAGTGGTGAGACGATCGCAGTCGTTGGTACAGGTGTTGATGTCATTTATCCCAAGAAAAATCGTTTGTTGTTTGAGCAGTTACTATCAAGTGGCTTGATAGTGAGTGAGCTTCTTCCTGGGACGAAAGCGCACGCTAGTCACTTTCCACGACGAAATCGTATTATTGCGGGTTTGTCTTTGGGGGTATTGGTTGTAGAAGCTGAAATAAAAAGTGGTTCGCTGATTACTGCTCGCTATGCAATTGAACAAAACCGGGAAGTTTTTGCAGTCCCTGGATCGCTATTTAATCCTTACTCACATGGTTGTCATTACTTGATTAAGCAAGGGGCTAAATTAACCGAAACGCTTGATGATATTTTTGAAGAGTTAGGTCTTTTAGTTAAAAACGGTCTATATAATAAAGTAGAGGTCGATAATTTAGAGCAAGTAGATCCTGTTTTAACACAGCTCGGATATGAAGCAACTTCAGTTGATGTATTAGCTGAGCGAACTCAGATTCCGGTTGAGCAGCTATTAACCCGATTATTAGATTTAGAGTTAGCAAACCAAGTGGAGCGTGTTCTTGGTGGCTATATCAAACTGAGGAGTTACTAATATGTTTGATATCCTCATGTATTTATTTGAGAATTATATTCATAGCGAATCTGAAGTCTATGTTGAGCAAAGTGAGCTGACAGATGAACTGATCAGAGCGGGCTTTAATCGAGCCGAGATTTACAAAGCTCTTGATTGGTTAGAGCAATTAGCTGATTTACAGCATTGTGATGAATTACCTTACTTAAATGTGAAACCCGTGCAATCAGTGAGAATTTTTACTGATTCTGAATGTGAAAAGCTCGATGTTACATGTAGAGGTTTTTTGTTATTTCTTGAGCAGATTAATGTCATCGACAGTGAAACCCGTGAAATGGTAATAGACAGACTCTTTGCACTTGATAAAGCTTACATAGGTCTTGAAGATCTAAAGTGGGTTGTTTTGATGGTGTTGTTTAACGTACCCGGTAAAGAGCAAGCGTATGCTCAAATGGAGGATTTACTATTTGATGAGCCAACAGGTTTGTTGCACTAGTTATTCATGCTTTCTCCGCATAACTAAAGGGGTTTTTTGCCCCTATTTTATTGGGTTTTACTTGACCCAGCCCATCACTGCATTATATTGAGCGCAAATTGAACGAGTACAGGTTAATAGATGAGTAAAATCGATCATTCTTTATTTGCAGCCCATGAGCATGCCTTAGAAAAAGAATATGAAATTTGTCCTCAATGCGGTTCGGAGCTTGTGATCCGTCATAGTAAGTCAGGACCATTTATTGGGTGTGCTAATTACCCAGCCTGTAGCTACACGAAGCCGCTAGTAGAACATGAAGTTGATGTTCTAAAGGTACTTGATGACTCTCCATGTCCACAATGTAGCCGTCCTTTAGTCGTTAAAAATGGTCGTTATGGTATGTTTATTGGCTGTTCAGGGTTTCCTGATTGCCACTATATTGCATCACAAATAGAGGAAGAAACAGCTAAGCTACCGCAATGCCCTAAATGTCATAAACATCACTTAGTGAAGCGTAGCAACAAATCTGGTAAAAACTTTTATTCGTGCGATGGTTATCCAAGCTGCAAATACATTGTTAACTTCTTACCGGTTGATCAAGCTTGTCCTCTGTGTGGTTGGGGCATTATGCTTGAAAAGCACACGAGTTCATCTGTGACACTTTTGTGTCCTCAAAAAGCATGTGGCTTTAAGTTAAAACAGTAGTTGCTCTATCTCACTATTCAGTGAAAGATATTTGGCTCTGAAAGTAATCTGCGATATGCCTAGTTGATTAGATGTTAATAACGGTTGTTTATTTAGGGCTTGGGAAGTGCGACAAAGCTAAGTAAAATCATAAAAAGTAAAATTATATCTTTATTAGAGAGTAACAATGTCAAAGGTAAATATAGAAACAGTAAAAGCATTTTTACTCGAACTACAAGATACGATCTGCTCAGGACTTGAGCTGGCAGATGGGCAAGCAACGTTTGTTGAGGATTCATGGCAGCGCGCAGAAGGTGGTGGCGGTCGTACTCGAGTTATCACTGACGGCGCTATCATCGAACAAGGTGGGGTGAACTATTCCCATGTATTTGGCGCTTCAATGCCTGCCTCTGCAACCGCTCATCGCCCGGAACTTGCTGGTCGCAGCTTTCATGCGTGTGGAGTCTCGTTGGTTATTCATCCAAAAAACCCTCATATTCCAACCAGTCATGCCAATGTTCGATTTTTCATTGCTGAAAAAGAAGGGGAGGCACCTATTTGGTGGTTTGGAGGGGGTTTTGATTTAACTCCATTTTATCCTGAACTAGAAGATGTGAAGCACTGGCATCAAGTTGCCAAAGATCTATGTGACCCGTTTGGAGACACAGTTTACGATGATTACAAAAAGTGGTGTGATGAGTATTTTTATTTAAAACATCGCGATGAAACTCGTGGTGTTGGCGGGTTGTTTTTTGATGATTTAAACCAATGGGGTTTTGAGAAAAGCTTTGAATTTATGCAAGCAGTCGGTCATGGATTCCTAGATGCCTATTTACCTATTATAGAAAAACGCAAAGCGACTCCTGTTACAGCTGCTCAGCGAGATTTTCAGTTATACAGGCGTGGCCGATATGTTGAGTTTAATCTAGTGTGGGACAGAGGGACTTTATTCGGTTTACAAACAGGGGGCCGAACAGAGTCTATTTTAATGTCTATGCCACCATTGGCGCGTTGGGAATACAACTATACGCCGGAGGCTGAGACGGCTGAGGCCGTGTTGTATAACGATTACCTCAAACCAAGAGATTGGCTTCATTTATAATTGAAAAACTTCAAGGCGCATAGAGTTGCGCCTTTTTAATACATGCAAATTAGTTCTTGTTGATCATATGGCTGGCTAGTTGTGCTAAGGATTGGCGCAATCCCTCTCTTAGGAGGGGGTTATCAATTTCCAAATCTAAAGCTTTATTCATACAAAACATCCACTGATCTCGTAAATCTTGATCGATAGGAAATGGCATATGTCGTTTTCGTAACATTGGATGGCCATGTTTTTCTACAAATAAGTCTGGACCGCCTAACCAACCGGATAGAAACTCAAAAAACACCTCTCGTATGCGATCTAATGGCTGTGGGTGCATATCATATAAAGGTTTAGTGTAAGTTTCTTCAGCCATTATGTCGTAGAATCTATTTGCTAATGCCCGAGTGCCTTGCTCTGATCCAATTAATTCATACGGTGTTTTTTCTGGAGAGGGGGCTTCATTGGGCTTGTTTTCAGTGCCTTGTTTAGTAAATATGCGTTGTATTAATTGTTTCATAACAAAAATTCAAATTTTAGCTGAGGGTTTAAATGGACAAATATGCAGTTTTTGGTAATCCGATCAAGCATTCAAAGTCACCTGCAATTCATCATAAATTTGCAGAGCTTCTTAATGAACCTGTGCACTATGAAGCGATTCTAGCACCGCTTGATGGTTTTTCAGCAGCAGTTAACGACTTTTTTGTGTCTGGAGGGCTAGGTGCAAACGTGACTATGCCTTTCAAAGAGCAAGCATTTGAACTGTGTGATCAGTTAAGTGACAGAGCTCAAAGTGCTGGAGCGGTCAATACACTAAAAAAGCTGAAAAGTGGTGAACTCTACGGAGATAACACTGACGGCGCAGGTTTAGTGAATGACTTACTCAACAACAACATCACTCTCAAAGGTCAGCATATTTTATTAATGGGCGCAGGTGGTGCAGCCCGAGGAGTCTTACTGCCTCTAATTGAACAACAGCCCGCGAGCATTACTCTTGTTAATAGAACCAAAAATAAAGCGCAACAGTTGGCTGAGTTATTTTCTCAATATATTGATATTGCAGTATATGATTTTCATGAGTTACCTATTGCAAATTACGACGTTGTCATCAATTCAACATCATCAAGCATAGAAGGGGTATTACCGAATATCACGGCTGAACATATTCAATCAGCGAGTGCCGTTTATGACATGGTATATAGTGATAAAGAAACAATCTTTATTGCTTGGGCAAAATCACACAATAAAAATGCGGTAATGCTTGATGGTATCGGGATGCTGATTGGCCAAGCGGCTGAAGCATATAATGTATGGCGGGATACATTCCCACCAGTTGAGCAAGTCATTAGACTCGCTAAAGATAAGGCTTTATAAATGAATCAAGCAATTATATTCAACGATGATGCACAGTATTTATCAAATGAAAATGCACTCCAATTTAGTGCTATGGCCGCAGGCTCTACAGTTATATGTATTGTTAACATGGAATGCTTTTCAGAGCTCAGCGAAGAAACTCCGCTGAGCTACTTTAATAAATTCAAATTTGATTATGAAGACCTTGCCGAGCAGCTAATTGAGGAGGAGTGCTTCAACAACGAAGGGCAAATCATTATTACAACTCAATTCTTTTAATCCTCCAGTAAATATTCGTCTTTGAGTTTTACATAGTTGTTCGCTGACACAAGAAGAAAATCTATTTCATCTTGTGTCAGTGCTCTAGCTTGCTTCACCGGACTGCCAACGTATAAAAAACCTGACTTAAGGGTTTTGCCTGGTGGCACTAAACTTCCACCGCCAATAATGACATCATCTTCGACAGTTACGTTATCCATAATGATGGCGCTCATACCTACTAGAATTCGATTACCTAAATGGCAACCGTGCAACATAGCCTGATGACCAATGGTGACATCATCACCAATGATTAATGGGTAACCGGCACTATTATCGGGTGTCGGGCGGGTTACATGTAATATTGCTCCATCTTGTACATTTGTGCGATCACCAATCTTGATATAATTAACATCACCCCTTGCAGCCACTAATGGCCAAATACTCGAATCATGACCAATACTAATATCACCAATTAAAACAGCTGATTCGTCTACATATGTATTAATACAAACTTTAGGTAAATGACCTTTATAAGAACGCAATGTCATAGGTAAGCCTTAAAAATAAAAAATCTACAAGTAAGAGTAAGTAAATAGGAAGGGGTCGTCTACTAAATGTATATAAATTGAATTAAGAGATTAACTAAATGTAAGTTTTTAAAGCTTATCGCTCTTTATTTGAACGAAAGCCATGTTTTTTACATTTTTATTAAAATAACCCTTGCCAAAAAAGTTCGCCGCTCTATAATGCGACC